>NZ_JAKMQP010000005.1:0-119832 GCF_025771615.1 Campylobacter sp. IFREMER_LSEM_CL292 | reverse complement strand
ATTGATACCTTTTTGGATTGCTTGTAAAGGGGATAGTAATTTTGAAGAAAAAAAGTAAATAGCAAAACATGAAATAAACAATATAATAATAGAAAAAATAATTTGCTTATATGCGTCTTTTAAAACCAACATTTCCAACTCATCTTGCTTTTGAGTTGCACAAGCAATATAGCTTACTTTAGCTTTTGAATTATCTATATTAGCGCAAATTCCAAATCTTTCTTCTTGTGTATCAACGCTTATATATTCAAATGTTTTATAATCTCCAAATTGCTGATGATATTTTTTTATCTCTTCTATACTTGGATGTTGAGTTAAGATTAGTGATTTATTATTTGATGCAAAAGGAATAGAGCTTGTTGTATCAAAAACAAAAACATTTCCTGGAAGTTTTTCAAAGGTCTTTTGCAAAGATGTTAGCAGTAAATCAACACCTAAAACACCTATCAACTTACCGTTTTTCTTAATCGGGGTAGAATAAGTAAAACTAGGTAATTTTGTAACAGAATCTTCATAAACATCGCTTATAAACACTCCATCATTTGCAATAGCCCCTTTATACCAGTCTCTAGAAGTAGCATCGTAACTTGGATCATCATAAGAAGAAACTCCACCACCTCTTTTTCTAAAATTAACTCCTTTTTTATCAGAAACAGTATCGCTTACAAGCATAGTTCCATCGGGAAAACCAACATAGACAGCTAAAGTATTTGATCCATCTTTAAAAATTTTTAAATCATCTCCTAGTATTTGCTCCATAGAATCAAAATTTAAAACTTGATTTTTTCCCAAAGAATCAATATATTTTTTTATGGCAAGTAAAATATCTATATAGCCATCAACATATCCTTCCACTTGAGTTTCTGTGATCAATAAATAATCTTCATTCGCTTGTTTACTGTTTGAAATTAAATTATTTCTACTAGAAACAAATGCCATTATAGTGATTATTGATAAAGCTAAAAAGACAATAACACCAACAACAATGGACAATTTATTTTTCACACTCATTTGTGTATTTGCATTCATGTATCTCCTTTTTTGTATTTAAATTGAAGTATTTTAGTAAATATATTTTATCAAAAAAATAATAAATTTTAATAAAAATTATATATTATGACAAAATATTTGTTTATTATTTAAAATAATACTCTGCTGGTTTAGTGAAGAAAAATTAGGTATATAAGCATAACCACTAATAGGATTTATAACTATACATATATGCTGATCTTGTTTATTAGATAATCTTATAATGCAGTTATTATTAA
This sequence comes from Campylobacter sp. IFREMER_LSEM_CL292, assembly GCF_025771615.1. Taxonomy (NCBI): domain Bacteria; kingdom Pseudomonadati; phylum Campylobacterota; class Epsilonproteobacteria; order Campylobacterales; family Campylobacteraceae; genus Campylobacter; species Campylobacter sp. IFREMER_LSEM_CL292. Next base: position 118,564 of record NZ_JAKMQP010000005.1, on the reverse strand, counting down.
AAGATAAGAGCTTATCATAAGGACGCATAGCATTTTTCAAAGGTGTATATAAGCGACCATAATCATCAAAAATTAAACGCGTACTTCCCTTGCAAGCACCTTCAAACAAAACTTTTGAAATACCATATGTTTTTTCTATATTATATTTTAAATTCGCCTTAGAATCATTTTGATTTATTACTCCACTTTGTCCTGAGTTCATCAATAAGTTTGGATTAATCAAATCAACAGCTATTTCTCTGTCTTTATTGATCATATTTTTACCTATATTTGCATTACCATCACCATTTTTATCTAAAAAAATAGTATAAGTTTGTTCATTATTTGTAGCTGACTTTGAGCGTATGAAATATAATTGCCATTTGGCTTTAAACCACTCTCGTTTAGCAATATTAAATTCTTTTACTCTAAAATCATTTTGTATTAATGCTAAATGTCTTGTGTATTTAATATCATTTAAAATTTGTTCAGCCCCTAAACGCAAATAGTCAGGTTTGTAATAAAAATACCCCATAGAAAACAATAAAGATAATATAATACAAACAAAAACTAATTCTATTAAAGTAAAAGCTTGTTTCATTTTATATAATAATAAATTTTATGCCTACCTAAACTAACATATATCTTACTAGTTTTTTTACTAGAATGAAGTTCTAATTTACCTTTGGAAATACCATAAAATTTAAGTCTTAAAGCTAACTCTTTATCTTTAGTGAAAATATGTGTAAAATTTCTTTGTTTTAACTTTAAAGACAATTCTTTAGCAATATGATAATCATAAGCAAAATGTTTTTTTGGATCTTTTAATAAATAATAAAAACTTTGATTAAAAATAATACCAAGATAAAAAAATAGTAAAAAAACTAAAGAGCATTCTATAAAAATTTTATGTTTTAGGCGTAATTGTGGCATTCTTGAGCGATAAGAAGACATTAAATAACGAACTAATAATGGAGTACAAACTACACAAAAAGGTAAAAAGTCTTCTAAAAAAAGTCTTTGTCTTATAGAAAAAATCAAACAAAAAACGAAAGTAGTTGCGCTAATAAACCATAAAAGAGGTTTATCATCTTGTAAAAGAATTCTATAAATAACATAAAAAAAATAAAGAAAAATTAAAGGTGAAAAGCAAGCTGCAAAAATACCTAAAGTATCTAAAAAATATCCTTTAGGTTTTCCACTTGCATCAAAACCATAAATACTCATTGCAATAGCAAATAAAATCAAAGAGCATGCAATAAGTAATTTATCTTTTTTATATATAGCAAAAAAGAAAAAAGATAAATATAAAATTACAAAATTTCCATCTACAAAAAGAACTAAAAAAAACAAGATATAAAATAAAAAGAATTTTTTATATTCAAACAGTACCAAAATCAAAAGCGTAAAAAATATTACTACGCTAGATTCATTGATAAGCAAAGCACTGGCTACACTACCAGGAAGCAATATAAAAAGCACAACAGAAATAAAAGCATCAAAAGAAGTTTTGGTGTATCTTAAAGCCAAAATATACAACAAAATACAACTTAAAGAATGCAACAAAACAAACGGAAGTCTTAATCCAAAATCATTTTGTCCAAGAAGAGTAGTACCAAATCTAGCAATCATAGCAATTAAGCTATGATCGTAAAAATAAATTTGTGCTTCATTATAGCTGATAGATAAAGTGCTTACACCATATAATAAAGCACAAAAATCAAAAAATAAAACGGCTAATAAATACCTTTTCATTTTTGATTAGTCAAGTTTTACAGGCCCATTACTTGCGTGAGATTGTAAAAATCTTAAAATTCTATCTTTTTCCGCATCAGTGATTTTAGCAAAACCTTGCATAGCAGATAAATATGCATCCCATTCTTCCATTAAATGTTCTTTTGGTTTATGTGCTGCGTGACAACTTGTGCAAGTATCATAATAAGTTAATTCTATCTCATCCCAAGCAAGAATTTCTTGATCGGTCAAATCTTTACTTTTAACTAAAAATTCCATTTCATTGCTTGCATTTTTACCATTTAAAGTAAGTAAAAGATAAATTCCATCTTTGGTATAAGCAAGGCTTTTTGGATTTGACTCCACAACCTCACCTTTGACTTTAATTAAAGAGTATTCACCTTCTTCTTTTATAAGCTCCACTTTAGAGCCTTCATAAATTTGTCCTACTACTTTTTTACTAGCACTATCTAAAAGATCTACTTTTTCATTAAAAATAAACATATCTTTAGCAAACAAAGCACTAGCTAAAAAAGTTAATGTTAATATAATTTTCTTCATTTTAAGCTCCTATGATTTCTGGTGGTGTAGTTGAATTATAAGGTTTTATAACTTCTTTTAGCTTTTTAATACCCACTAAGCAAGTATTTACACTAGTTGCTTGAGCCATAGTTGAAGTTGGTCTTGAGCTTGTTAAAACATTTACATGACCTGCATTACATCTTGGCTTGCTATCGCTTACATCTTCAGGGTCATACCAAGCACCTTCTTGGATACTAACAACTCCTTCCATGATATTATCTGTTACAAAAGCACCTGCTAAAAGTGATCCACGATCATTATATACTTCTACAACTTCTCCGTGGGTAATACCAAGTTTTTTGGCATCATTTGTATTAATCATCACAGGTTCTCTACCTTGAATTTTATACAAATCTCTCACCCAAGTATTATCAAGTTGAGAATGCACTCTATATCTTGGATGTGGACTTACTAAATGGAAAGGAAATTTTTTAACTAATTTTTCATTGCCCAGCCACTCTGCAGGCTCAAACCATGTTGGATGTGCTTTAAAATCATCTAAATTGTATTTTTCAAATTTTGGAGAATAAATTTGGATTTTTCCACTTTCTGTTGCAAGTTTATTTGCCACAGGATCGGCCCTAAATTCAGAGTGTCTTACAAAATTATAAGCTTCTTTTGGTGGTTCAAAATGGATAAAACCTTGTTTCCAAAAGTCAGCAAATTCCATATAATAAGGACAATCACTTCTTCCATAAAAACCTTCAAGCCATTGTTGTTTTGTTTTATTACCTGTAAATTTTTTATGCTCTCTCTCGCCAATTCTTTTTGCTAATTCTTCGAAAATATCATAGTCATTTCTACTTTCAAAATAAGGCTCAATTACTTTTTTCATAGCATAAACATAATCTTGAGAATAAGAGCCACCAAAGCTAATATCATCTCTTTCTAAAGTTGTAGTTGAAGGTAATACAATATCTGCCATTTTTGCCATAGGAGTCCACCAAGGCTCATGTACAATTAATGTATCAAGTGTTCTTAAAGCTTTGATAAGTTCATTTGTATTTGGATGATGGCCCAATACAGAAGCACCCACTACATACATGAGTTTAATTTTAGGATAAGTGATTTCTTTACCTTTAAATTTAACTGTTTTACCTGGATTTAAAATAGCTTCTGAAACTCTACTTGCAGGAATATTAGTATCAAGATTATTTTTACCTTGTGGTAAACCTACTGGTAATCTTACACCTGAAAATGCTTGACCACCACCTGAATAATGCATAGAAAAACCAAATCCACCACCAGGTAAGCCTACTTGACCTATCATTGAAGCTAAAACCATTAAAGTCCAATCAGCTTGCTCGCCATGATGTGCTCTTTGCATAGCCCAGTTACCTGCTAAAAAGGTTCTATTTTTTACAAAAGTATCTGCCAATGCGGTAATAACTTTTTCTTCAACGCCGGTAATATTTGCAGCCCAAGCTGGAGTTTTATCAATACCATCAGTTTTTCCAAGCAGATAAGGTAAGAATTTGTCAAAACCATCAGTGTATTTTTCAATGAATTTTTTATCATATTTTCCACTTTTATATAAATAATTCATCATACCAAGCATTAAAGCAACATCAGTATTTGGACGAATCTTAATCCACTGAGCATTTAAAATTTCTGCTGTTTGAGTATATTGAGGATCGATAGTTATAAATTTAATTTTTGATTTGCTGTATTTTTTATAATAATCATCATTACCACGATTTGCAACTTTAAAATCAATTTGATTACATTTATAAAGATCAGCTCCCCATAAAACATAAACCTGAGTGTTTTCCAAAATAACTTCATGAGAAGTTTGTAAAGAATAAACTTCCAAATCTCCTACTATACTAGCATTTACTTTACCAGCAGCACCATTACTATACTCACCATCAGTGCCAATATGGCCACCTAAAGCGGTATTAAAAAATCTTCCTGCTACTGAGTTACAATTGTGCAATAAACCTACATGTCCCCATGCACCATAACTTGCATTAAATAAATTTTCAATAGGGGTTTCTTTTAATTTTTCCAATACAAGCTCTAAAGCTTTCTCCCAACTTACTCTTACAAAAGGTTCTTTACCTCTTAATTTAGGTCTTTTTTTACCTTCTAAAAAGCTTTTTCTAACACAAGGATACTTTACCCTAGTGTCTGAATAAGTTCTATCGATAATAGCATCAGTTATTACTGAAGGATGTTTATCAGATTTTTGTGGAGTAACTTTTACTATTTTTCCTTCTGAATTTACTTCAGCCCAAAAAGCACCAAAGTGAGTTGCATGAGGAATTTTTTTAGTATCGTAAAATTTTGTTTGTGCTGCCATTAAAGGATTAACGGAAGCAACTGCTGAAGTTGCAGCAAGACCTTTTAAGAATTTTCTTCTTGTTAAACTCATGTTTGTCCTTCCTTTTAGTTTAGTATTTAATTATATTGTATTATTTATAGCTAATAATAAACTAAATTTTAATACTCCAGAAAAAATCAATCCATTCCTTAGCTTCTTTAATATAAAATTCAGGGATTAATAATGCTGAAGTTTTGTAAAAAACACTTGCTACTTTAAGCTCTAAATGAGGAAACTTTTGACTTAAGACTCTCTTAATTTCTATCATAGTTTCACCACTATCTATGATATCATCTACCAAAAGAACTTTTTTATATGAACTAAGATCAGGAATATTAAAAATTTTAATCGTATCTAATTTTTGAGTATCTTCATAATGGATAGAATTTAAAGAAAATAAATTTCTATTACCCATACCTTCTGCTAAAAAATGGCCCAAAGTCATACCACCTCTTGCTATAGCAAGTAAAACATCGGGATTAAATTCCTCTTTTATTTTGCGCGTAAAAGGGATAATTTCTTTTTGAAATTCTTCATAAGCATAATAATACATAATCACTTCCTATAAAAATTGTAATAAAAATACCAATAATGAAATTGCACTTAAAATGATAATTCCGAGATTAATTTTATCAAATTCTTTTTGCATAATACGCATAAATAAATACGCAATAAAACCAAAAGCAAAACCTGTTGTAATAGAATAAGTCAGCGGCATCATAATAATAATAAAAAACGCACTCACAGCTATTGCTTTATCTTTAAAATTAATATTTGCAACTTCCATAAACATTAAAACTCCAACAAGAACCAATACAGGATAAATAGAATTTGCAGGAATAGCTTTAAATACCGGTAGTAAAAATAAAGTGAAAACAAAACATATAGCAGTAACTAAAGCTGTAAGACCTGTTCTACCGCCTGCTTCAACTCCTGCTGAACTCTCCACAAATGCCGTTACAGTAGAGGTACCAACAACTGCTCCCATAGCTGAACTAACAGCATCTACTCCTAAAGTTTTTCCTAGTTTTTTATCACCTTGTTTTGGATCATCAAATATTTTTCCTCTTGAGCCTACGCCTGTGATTGTCCCTACGCTATCAAAAAGCTGAGTAACAAAAAAAGTAAGCACTATAGGAATCATACTAAGCTCTAAAGCTCCTTTAATATCAAGCTTACCAAATATTGCACTTAAGCCATTATCTCCGTTTATAACTGGCATCGACAAAAGTTGTTCTGGAAACCTAGCTCCATCAATACCAAAAATCCAAGCACACAAAGCACTTACAAAAACAGCTAAGATAAAAGCAGCTTTAATCCTCCAAGCCCAAAAAACAAAAACTAAAAACAAACCAAATAATCCAAAAAGTACTTTAGTGCTTGAAAAATCTCCCAAGCCTACTAAAGTTGCTTCGCTTTTGGTGATAATTCCCATTTGCACAAGTCCCATAAAAGCTATAAAAGTTCCAATACCCGCTGATATAGCTTTTCTTAGATCATTTGGTATGCTTTTTATAACCCAAATTCTAAAATTAGTAAAAGATAATAAAGTAAAAACAATACCTGATAAAAAAACAGCCCCCAAAGCACTTTGCCAAGGAATTTGATAAGTATTACACACGCTAAAAGTAAAATACGCATTTAATCCCATGCCTACACTCATAGCCACAGGAGTATTAGAGAAAAAAGCACTTAAAGTAGTAGCTATAATAGTTACCAAAGCGGTTGCTACGATTAAAGCTTCTAGTGGCATACCTGAATTGCTCATTATATTAGCATTAACTGGTATAATATAAATCATTGCTAAAAAGGTAGCAATACCTGCATAAATTTCAGTTTTTACATCGCTATTATGCTCTTTAAGTTTAAAAAAATCCATTTTAATCCTTAATAAATTTTTAGTTCATTATATAAACTATCTCGCTCTATTGCTATATAACCTGAACTTTGAATCATCTCTATGAAGGTTTTTAAACTTAAGCCATTTGAACTTTTTGCTCCACCTGCACTTTGTATGCTTTCTTTTTCTATGGTACCATCTAAATCATTTGCGCCAAAATCTTGAGCCACCATAGCTAAATTTATACCCATAGTTGCCCAATAAGCTTTGATATTTTTAATATTATCAAGCACTATTCTTGCTATAGCTAAAGTTTTTAAAATTTCCACCGAGCCAAGTGGCTTTTTACCTGTAATAAAACTATTATCTTGTTGCCAAACTAAAGGAATAAAAGCATTAAACCCACTTGTTTGATCTTGGAGATTTCTTAATCTTATCATGTGATTAATTCTATTTTCTCTACTTTCTATATGCCCAAATAACATAGTAGCATTACTTTGTTTGCCTTTTTCATGCCAAAGTTTGTGAATTTTTAACCAATTTTCACTACTTACCTTACCATGACAAATTCTTTTTCTAACTTCTTCATCAAAAATTTCAGCTCCACCACCTGGCATAGAATCAATACCATACTCAAGCATTTTTTCTATCACTTCTTCATAACTCATATCAAAAGCTCTACTTAAAAAATCAACCTCAGCAGCAGTTAGAGCTTTAATGTGTAAAAATGGATATTTTTCTTTAATCATTTTAAAAATTTCTAAATACCACTGCCATGATGTATTTTTATTGTGCGCTGAAACAATATGAATTTCTTTCGTATCTCTTAAAACTGTCTCATCAACTATTTTCATTATCTCTTCATGTGTCATAGTGTAAGGATTAGGATTTTTCCTATGTGCTGAAAAAGCACAAAATTTACAAGTATCTGCACATATATTTGTAGGATTAATATGTCGATTGATATTAAAATAAACCTTTTTGCCATGCAAATTAGTACGAATTTTTTGTGCATATTTAGCTAGAGTAAAAAGCTCTAAATCCCAAAGTTTATTAGCCTCTTCTTCGTTTAATCTTTCTTGATTTTCTAATTTTTCTATAATTGTTTGCATATTCTTACCATATTTTTAATTTTAAACTACAATTATAATTTTAACTTACTTAAAATTTAATACAAAGTATTTTTTGGTATGATTTTAACAAAAATTTAAAGCAAGGAATAATTTTCAAAAATGGATATGCAAAAAATTCAAAAATTAAAAAATTCTTTAAAAGACTATGAAGCATATTGTTCTAGACTTTTTTTAAAGCAAGGCTCTTTTAGCTTTTACCATTCTAAAGAGATTGATCGTTTTATAGAAGATATTTATGAACTTGTTTTAAATGATTTTTTTGATGATTTTTTTCCACATAATGACAAAATTCCTTTTTGTATTATCGCCATTAAACAATATGCTAAAATGAATTTAAGCATAAAAGAAAATATTGATTTATTGCTTATTTATAAAGATATAAAAGCTTATAATATTAAGCCTTTAATGAAAGCATTTATTACTTTTTTAAACGATATTGGTTTAAGCATTAACTATCAAATTTGTGAAATAAATGGACTTTATAATATAGCTAAAAATGAGCTTAAACAAAATATTTTACAATATCGCTATATTAGTGGCTCTAAGATTTTATTTAAACAAATCAAAGAAAAAATTTCCCAAGCTCAAGATGAGTTAAAAGAAGAATTTGCTCTAAAAATCTTGCATGAATTTAACCCTTATTATCAACCTTTAATCAAGCAAGAATTTGATATTAATAAAAATTTTGGCGGTTTAGATGAGCAACTTAATATGGAAAATTTAAATATTTTATTTAAAGATTCTCCCAAAAATTATATGCTTAATTTTATCAATGAAAAAGAATTTAGCGAATTTAAGCTTGCAAGTGATTTTTTATTTTCACTTAAATGTGCAATGAATCTTTTAGAAGGTAAAAACACAAATTTATTTTTAATACAAAATTCACAAGAACTTGCTAACTTAATGCATAAAAAAGAAAAGAAAAATTTAGATCTTAAATCCATACTCATTCAAAAAGCAATGCAAAGTATGCAAATTTGTGGAATTTATACACATTTTTTAGCAAGGTGCATCCAAGAAAAACATTATAAAGAAAATAAACTTTATGAAATACAAGATAACTTTTTTACCTATTCAGATGAAAATGAAAATTTAAATTCAATACTCAATCGACTTTTAAAACTAGAAGATGAGGAATTTATTTTTGATATTAAACTAATTTTTGCATTAAAAAGAGCAAAAAATAATGATGAAAATTTGGAGTTATTTAAAGGTATATTAGAAAAAAAACATTCTTTTAGTATTTTAAAACTACTAAACAATGCAAATATTTTAAAAGATTTTTGCAAACCATTAATTCAAAGTAAATTTTTACTCGAAGAAGAAGGTGTTTATAGCGCATTAGATAGAGCATTACTTTGCTTAAAATACTTTGAAGAAAAAGATTGCAAATTTGATAAAAAAACACTTCTAATAATAAAGCTTACCATACTTTTAAGTGCTATTCATGAAGAAAATGAAATTTCTTTAGCTAATATTTATAGAGCTTATGTTGGAAAATTCCAAGTTGATAATGAATTTTTAGATTTTGGCTTAAGATTATTTAAAAATTTCAATGCTTTTAAAGATATTATAGAAAAAGAAGATATTTATAATTCTACTATTGTATTAAATTTTATTTCCAAATTAAATGATACTCATACCCTAAAAACCTTACATCTTTTATCTTTTTGCAATGCTAAAGCTTTGGGTATAGAAAATCATTTTTATTATAAAAGTTTAGAAAGATTGTTTCAAAATGCACTAGAAGGTTTTGAGGATGAAAATTTAATTGATGAGAGTCAAAGAAGGGTAAAAAAAGAACAAACCCTAAAAAGAAGCAAGGCTTTTTTAGATCTTGATGAGCAAACTCAAAACAATATCACTCATATTAAATCTAATCTCTTTTTTATAAAAAATAGCTTTGAAAAAATTATTAAAATAACACAGATTGCGCAAAAAGAAAATTTTACTTTTTGGCTTGACAATCAAGATAATTTTACTCTAGAGCTTCTAATGAATAGAAAAAATAATCTTAAAAATATACTTAACACTTTAAGTTCTTTAAATTTAGTCTTTATGAGTTTTTTTGAATTATTTGATGAAAAAGTTTATCTGAAATTTGAATATTCAGATATAGTAAGTGATAATCAAAAACAAAGTTTAGAAAATTTACTTAATTCTAAATTACATTTAAAAGTACAAAAAAAAGCAAAAAAACCAAACATTAAAAAAGATGAATTAAAATTAGACATGAATTATTCCAAAAGCTATGCCAAAATAACCTTAAACACAAAAGATCAAAAAGGTTTAATGGCTTATGTAATGGATGTGCTTGTAAGATATGATATTATCTTAAGTGCAGCAAAAATTCAAACTATAAAAGAAAGAACGCGAAATGTTTTGATTTTGCATAAAAATGAAAGCTTGCAAGATCATAAAGATCAAATTCTTAAATCACTAATAAGCGAGTAAAAGATGTGTGGAATAGTAGGTTATATAGGAACTAAAGAAAAGAAAAAAATCATATTAGAAGGTTTAAAAGAGCTTGAATATAGAGGTTATGATAGCGCCGGTATAGCAGTAATGAAAGATGGAGAATTAGACTTTTTTAAAGCGGTTGGAAAATTAGAAAATTTAGCTAATAAAACTGCTAATTTTAATAGTGATGGATTTGGGCTTGCTATAGGCCATACGCGTTGGGCAACTCATGGAAAACCAACCGAAATAAATGCGCATCCACATTTAGGACAATACTCTTGTGTAATACATAATGGAATCATAGAAAATTACCAAGAATTAAAAACAAAACTCACACAAGAAGGTATTAATTTTCTAAGTCAAACTGACACTGAAGTTATTGTACATTTATTTGAATATCATGCGAGTAATTTAGAACCATTTGAAGCTTTTAAAAAGACCATAGCTGAACTAAAAGGTGCTTTTGCAATCTTGCTTGTGAGTAAAAAAGATCCTAATACAATTTATTTTGCTAAAAATGCTGTACCACTCATCATCGGAAAAAATGGCGACGAAAATGAATATTATTTTGCATCAAGTGATGCACCTTTAGTTTCTTTAGTGGATAAAGTAGCTTATCTTGAAGATGGAGATTATGGATATGTTAATTTAAACGAATGTAAAATTTGTCATGATCAAGCTTGTATACAACCTACTTTCGTAGCTTTAAGTCAAGATAAAAGTTATGCTCAAAAAGATGGTTATAGATTTTTCATGGAAAAAGAAATTTATGAGCAAAGTAGAGTTTTAGGTGAAGTTTTAATGGGACGCTTGCAAGGTGAGCAGATTGTTTTTGAAGATATAGATGAAGTTCTTTTACAAAACATAGATGAAATCACACTTTGTGCTTGTGGTACAAGCTATCATGCAGCATTAAGTGGGGCTTATTTACTTGAAAGACTTGCAAAAATTAAAACTAAAGTTGAAGTAGCAAGTGAATTTAGATACAGAGAAGCTATTATAGGTAAAAATACTCTTTTTATAGTAATCTCTCAAAGCGGTGAAACAGCTGATACACTAGAAGCTTTAAAAATAGCAAAAACACAAGGAGTTAAAACTTTAGCAATATGTAATGTGGATAATTCTAACATCGTGCGTTTGGCTGATATATCTTTACTTACTAGAGCGGGCATTGAAAAAGGTGTAGCTTCAACTAAAGCATTTGCCACTCAAGTAGCAACTTTATGGATGCTTGCAATCTATCTTGCACAAAAAGCAAATTTAGATATGGGTAAAGAAATCAAAGCTCTAAGAAGCTTGCCAAGTATAGTTAAAGTTGAACAAAACTTACATGAAAAAGTACATAGAATTTCAAAAAGATACCTACATGGCCATGGCTTTTTCTTTATAGGAAGAGATGTATTTTATCCATTAGCACTAGAAGGAGCTTTAAAACTTAAAGAAATTTCATACTTACATGCTGAAGGCTATCCAGCAGGTGAAATGAAACATGGACCTATTGCTCTAGCAGATAGTGAGCTTTTTACCGTTGCATTAATGCCGCAAAATTGTCTTTATGAAAAAACAAAATCAAATGTAGAAGAATTAGCTGCAAGGGATTCTACTTTACTTGCTATCTCTCCACTTGATTTTGATTTAAGTGATGATTTTATAAAAACTTCAAAACAAGAGCACTATATGTGCGAATTTTTCGAAATGATGGTAATCTTACAACTTCTAGCTTTAGAAGTTTCTATAAGACTTGGCAATGATGTGGATATGCCAAGAAATCTAGCAAAAAGTGTTACAGTAGAATAATATTTGTGTAGTTTTGAAAAAAACTACACCTTTCTTCAAAAATTTTATAAATACTTCTTAAATTATAAGCAAACTTTAGGGTTTATTTAGTTTAAATATCACAACTTATTTTATTACAAGGAAAGGCCATGGAATACAGAATCGAACACGATACTATGGGAGAGATAAAAGTTCCTAATGATAAATATTGGGGAGCACAAACTGAAAGAAGTTTTGAAAATTTTAAAATTGGTTGTGAGAAAATGCCAAAAGTTTTAATTTATGCTTTTGCAAATCTTAAAAAATCTTTGGCTTTAGTAAATAATAAACTTGGCAAATTAGATGATGTTAAAAAAAATGCTATCGTGCAAGCTTGTGATGAAATTGTAGCAGGAAAATTTGACGATAATTTCCCACTAGCAATATGGCAAACAGGTTCAGGCACTCAAAGCAATATGAATATGAATGAAGTTATAGCAAACCGTGCAACTGAAATTATGGGTGGAGATTTTAGAAAGGAAAAGCTTGTTCATCCAAATGATCATGTAAATATGAGTCAAAGTTCAAATGATACTTTTCCAACTGCTATGAGTATAGTTTCGGTAGAGCAAGTAGAGAAAAAACTTATCCCTGCTTTAGATGAGCTTATTGCAACTTTTGAAAAAAAAGTAAAAGAATTTGAAGGAATTATTAAAATAGGAAGAACTCACCTTCAAGATGCTACACCACTTACCCTAGCTCAAGAATTTAGCGGATATCTTTCTATGTTACTTCACTCAAAAGAGCAAATCATCGCTTCTTTACCTACATTAAGAGAACTTGCAATAGGTGGGACAGCTGTTGGTACAGGATTGAATGCGCATCCAGAACTTAGTGAAAAAGTAAGTGAAGAATTAAGCAAGCTAATAGGCACTAAATTTGTTTCAAGTCCAAATAAATTCCATGCCCTAACAAGCCATGATGCAATTAATTTTACTCATGGAGCCATGAAAGGCTTAGCTGCAAATTTAATGAAAATAGCAAATGATATTAGATGGCTAGCAAGTGGTCCTAGATGTGGTCTTGGGGAATTAAACATACCTGAAAATGAGCCAGGAAGTTCTATCATGCCAGGCAAGGTTAATCCTACTCAATGCGAAGCTTTAACTATGGTTGCAGTGCAAGTTATGGGAAATGATGCAACTATTGGCTTTGCAGCAAGCCAAGGAAATTTCGAGCTTAATGTTTTCAAACCTGTGATTATTTATAACTTCTTGCAAAGCCTTGATTTATTAGCTGATGCTATGCATTCATTTAATATCCATTGTGCTGTTGGTATAGAGCCAAATAAAGAAAAAATAGATCATAATTTACATAATTCTTTAATGCTAGTAACTGCACTAAATCCACATATTGGCTATGAAAATGCAGCTAAAGTAGCAAAAAATGCTCATAAAAAAGGTATTTCTTTAAAAGAAAGTGCTATGGAACTTGGCTTAGTAAGCGAAGAAGACTTTGCTAAATTTGTAGATCCTACAAAAATGATAGGAGTAAAAAAATAATCAAAAGACTAGGAATAACCCTAGTCTTTTTAAGGATTTAGATGATTTATGAAAATGATTTTTTATTTATAGAAAAAGAAGATTCTCAAATTCCTTGGGTAAAAATTTTTACTAAAGAAAATTACAGAGAATTAAGTGATTGTCCAGCCTTTTTGCAAAATATGCTTTTTCAGTATGTTTTAGCTTGTGAGTTAAGCCTTAGAGAATACTACAACCCAGAAAAAATCAACATAGCTTCCTTTGCAAACTATGTGCCAAGAGTGCATTTTCATGTTATGGCACGTTTTAAAGAAGATGGGTTTTTTCCTGAATGCATGTGGGGAAAACAACAAAGAGAAATTAAGGATTTAAAATTGCCTGATTTTGAAGGATTTGTATCAATTTTACTTAAAAAAATAAACAATATTCATGTTTAAAAATTTATTAATTCTAGTTATCAAATCCTATTACATTATCTACTTAGGATTATTTTAGTACAAAAATCATATAAGTTTAAAATATGAGAAAATCAAACTATAAGCTTGATAATAATTCATCTTTATTTTTATAAAAGGTCAAATAACTTTTTTTAAAACTCATGTTTTTATTAAAAACAGCAAATAAATTATTTAATATAATAAACTAAAATTTCAAAAAAGAAAGGTTTAAATTATGAAGCAATTGTTATTTTTACTTACACTTTGCTCATTTGCATTTTCCACGCAATGTGAGGTTAAAATAAAGCAAATTCAAAAAGAAATAGCTTATGCTAAAAATTACAATCATCAAGAAAAAGCTTTAAGTTTAGAATTAGCCTTAAAAGAAGTCCAGGCAGATTGCGCAAAAGATCCTCTTTTTTATGATAAAAAATTAGAGGGCAAAAAACTTAAAGAGCAAGAGATAGAAAAAATCGAACAAGAGTTAAAAGAATTAAAAAAACAAAAAGATTATATGAGTAAAACAGAGTATAAAAATAAAAAACAAGCTTTAAAAGACAAAAAAGACAAAATCAAAAAAGAGATTGAAGAATACATCAACAAACTCTAATTTAATTCCAAATTTGCCACCACTTTTTATTTTGTTGTTTTAATTTTTGCATTAAAATATTTTGATTTTTTAATGCAAACTCATTTTCTCCATCAAGCTTTGATAATTCTTTGGTATATTCTAAAACTTGTTTACTCAATCATTTTATTAAAAATTCTATAGCCTTTTGATATCTTCGAAATTCTCAAAGTCGCTTCTTAAACAAGAGCTAGATCAATATAAGTTTACAATTTTTTTAAGGCTTTTATTTGCTTATCTAAAAGTATATAAACTCTAGCTCTGTTAAAATATACTAAATAATATGTATTATCTAGTACATGGTTTTATTGAAAGCCAAAAGTACTTCTTGAAATTTGAAACAATTAAATCCACAAAATGCTCTATTGTGATAAGCTTCCAAAAACAATACGCTCGCTTAAAACTTCATCGCATTTTTCAAATTCTGAATTTTCAAAATATTCTTTAGCTAAATCTGATAATTCAGTGATTAGATTATCCAAATATTAATCCTAGTTTTGATTTTCTTTATTTAAACTTTTCAAAAATTCTTCTATATTATATTTTGCTCTATAAGTTTCACTCATTAAGTGAATCAAAATATCTCCTAAATCAAGTACAGTCCATTCTTCACTACTTTCTATATTTAAAAACTCCTCACCTTTGCTTTTAAGATTAGTTTTTAAATCATCAATTAAAGAAAGCGCGTGTCTTTCCCCCATAGTAGTAGCAATCACTACAAATTTAACAAAATAATCCTTATCTTGCATATCAAAGCTTTCTATTAAATCTGCTTTTTTATCATCTAAAATCTGCACTATATTATTAATTCTTTCTTGCATTGTTTTCCTTTTGTTAAATATTTTTAAATTTAGAATAATAAAGCTTAACTTCTTCTTTGATTTGCTCACAAACTTGCGTTGTTTGTAAAGTTTGTCTTATAAAAGATGAAGAGATATTTACTTTAGTATCTAAAGTTTTAAAATGTTTTGGTATAAAAATATCATCTCTTTTAGCTATAACAAATTCTACCAAATTTTGCAATCTTTCAAATTCATGCCATTTTTCAAGACTTTGCAAATGATCAGCTCCTAAAATAAGATAAAATTTTGAAATTTCATATTGCTTATATAAAAATTCAACACTTTCTATACTAGGCACAGGTCTTTGCTTTTTTATTTCAAAATCACAAATTTCAACTTTTATTAAGCTACCCCAAATTTCCTTGCACCATTTTAAGCGTCTTTGTTCATCTGCAGTAAATTCTTGTTTAAAAAAACTAATAAAAGTAGGCATAATAATGAGTTTATCAAGCTCTAAATTTTCTAATGCATTTAAGACTATAGCATTATGACCTAAATGAGGCGGATCAAAACTACCGCCAAAAAGTGCGATTTTCATTAAAATTTAACCTTTTTTTAGTAGAATTTTATCTACTTAATCATAAAAAGGAAATGAAAATGGCTGTAAAAGTTGCAATAAATGGCTTTGGACGCATTGGAAGATGTGTTGCAAGAATTATCATGAAACGCGATGATATAGAACTTGTAGCGATTAATGATACCACTGATATTGAACTCACAAAATATCTTTTTAAATACGACACCGTTCATGGGGTATATGATGGTAGTGTTGAAAATGAAAATGATGATTTAATAATTGATAATAAAAAAATAAAAGTTTTAAAAAGTAGAAATGTAGCAGATTTAGACTTTGCAAAATATGGAGCACAAATTGTTTTAGAGTGTACCGGTGCACACTTAACTATGGAAAAATGTCAAGGATTTTTAGATCATGGAGTGCAAAAAGTCATCATGAGTGCACCTGCAAAAGATAAAACTCCAACCTATGTTTTAGGAGTAAATGCTCACGAATACAAAGGCGAAAATATCATCTCAAATGCAAGTTGTACCACTAACTGCCTAGGACCAATTTGTAGAGTTTTGCAAGATAATTTTGGCATAGAAAAAGGCTTAATGACTACTATACATGCTTACACCAATGGTCAAAGTATTATTGATGCAAAAGCAAGAGATAAAAGAAGATCACGCGCTGCTGCACAAAATATCATCCCTACTTCAACTGGTGCAGCAAAAGCTATGAAGCTTGTTATGCCTGAACTTGATGGAAAATTACATGGTCAAAGCATGCGTGTGCCTGTAGCTGATGTATCAACTGTAGATTTAACTGCAACTTTAAAGAAAAAAGTAAGTAAAGAAGAAATCAATGAAGCCTTTAGAAAAGCAGCTGCTAGTAATTTAAAAGGCATATTATTGGTAGATGATGAAGAAAGAGTTTCTAGTGATTTTATAACTTGCTCTTATGGTGCAATTGTAGCAAGTGATTTAACTCAAGTTATTTGTGATGATTTTGTTAAAGTGGTTGCTTGGTATGATAATGAATGGGGTTATTCTTCTCGTTTAGTAGATATGGCAGTATTTATAGCAAAGGCTTAAGATGAGTAGTATTTTATCGATTAAAGATATTGATCTTGCAAAGAAAAAAGTATTTATAAGATGTGATTTTAATGTTCCTCAAGATGAGTTTTTAAATATCACCGACGATCGTCGTATTCGCTCGGCCATCCCTACTATAAGGTATTGTTTAGATAATGGCTGTGCGGTTATTTTAGCTTCACATTTAGGGCGTCCAAAAGAAATAGCTTCAAAATACTCTTTAGAACCAGTTGCAAAAAGACTTGCACGCTTAATGGCTAAAGAAGTCATCATGGCTAAAGATGTTATAGGTGAAGATGCAAAGAAAAAAGCTAGCGAATTAAAATCAAGTGAAATTTTGCTTTTAGAAAATTTACGCTTTGAAAAAGGTGAAACTAAGAATGATGAAAACTTAGCTAAAGAACTTGCTTCTATGGCTGATGTTTATATTAATGATGCTTTTGGGGTTTGCCATAGAGCCCATGCTAGCGTTGAAGCTATTACAAAATACTTTGATAATGCAAACAAGGGTGCGGGATTTTTACTCCAAAAAGAAATAGAATTTGCAAGCAATCTTATCAAACACCCTGCGCGTCCTTTTGTAGCTGTAGTGGGTGGCTCTAAAGTAAGTGGAAAATTACAAGCTTTGACTAACTTACTTCCAAAAGTAAATAAATTAATCATAGGTGGAGGTATGGCCTTTACTTTCTTAAAAGCTCAAGGTTATGATATAGGAAATTCTCTTTTAGAAGAAGATTTAATTGAAGAAGCAAATAAAATCTTACTCAAAGGTAAAAATCTAGGTGTAAAAATTTATCTTCCTGTGGATGTTACAGCAGCGCAAACTTGCTCTCAAGAAGCAGTAATGAAATACACCCCTGTGCAAGAAATTCCTGCAGGTTGGATGGGACTTGATATAGGTCCTGCTAGCGTAAGATTATTTAAAGAGGCACTTTCTGATGCTCAAACTATATGGTGGAATGGGCCTATGGGGGTTTTTGAAATCGATAAATTCTCAAAAGGTAGCATTAAAATGAGTCATTATATTAGCGAATCTCATGCAACAACTGTAATAGGTGGTGGTGATACTGCTGATGTTGTAGCAAGAGCGGGTGATGCTGATGAGATGACTTTCATTTCAACTGGCGGTGGGGCATCATTAGAACTTATAGAAGGAAAAGAACTTCCTGGTGTAAAACCTTTGACTATAAAGGATAATGAATGATTTTTGCAGCAAATTTAAAGTGCAATCATACAAGATCAAGCTTTGAACTTTATGCTCAAGAATTAAACCAAAACTTAAACAAAGAAGATGAAATTTTCATCTTCCCTCCTAGCATAGCTTTCTTAAAAGACAATTTTTCATTTCAGCAAGGCGCGCAGAATTTCTACCCTTGTGAAAATGGAGCATATACCGGAGAAATAGGTAAAATTCACTTAGAAGAATTTAATATCAAAAGCGTTTTAATAGGCCACTCTGAAAGGAGAGCTTTAAGTGAAAATGAAAGCTTTTTAAGGGCTAAATTTGATTTTGCAAAAAATCTTGATTTTAATATCATTTATTGTATAGGCGAAAGTTTAGAAACCAAAAATACTAATAAAAGCTTGGATTTTTTAAAAAAACAAATTGAAAATATTGATTTATCTTATAAAAAACTTATCATAGCATATGAGCCTATTTATTCTATAGGCACAGGAGTTAGTGCTAATCTTGATGATATTAATACCATACTTAATTTTTTAAGAGAATTTACTAACGCTAAGCTTTTATATGGTGGAAGTGTTAATCAAAACAATATTAAAGAAATTTGTGCTTTAAAAAATTGTGATGGAGTATTAATAGGTTCAGCCGCATTAAATGCAAATGATTTTTTAAATATGATACAAATAGCCAAAGGTTAAAAAATGTCTTTAAGCAATGAAGAATTAAAAAGCATATTAGAGCATAAAATTGCTCTATTAGAAAACTCGCACAAAGAAGAGAAAAATATCTCATTAGAAGCCGTAAATTCCATCATTAAAATTTTAGGTTTGCCAAATGATTTTAGCCCTTTAGCACATAGATATTTTCAACTTCACACCCCACCTAGTCTAATATGGCTTCATTTAAGTGAATGCACAGGGTGTAGTGAGAGTTTGCTTAGAACTTCATTGCCTGACTTTTTAGATCTAATTTTTGATTTTATTTCTTTAGAATATCATGAAACCTTTATGAGTGCAAGCGGACACCAGGCAGAATCGCATTTAGAGGAAGTTTTAGAAAAAAAAGATTTTCTTTTGGCCGTTGAAGGCGGGGTTTGCGCTATAGATCCTTTTTATCTAACTATAGGAGCACATGGTGAAAATGGATATGAAATTTTACAAAAATGTGCCAAAAATGCTAAAACAATCTTTGCTATGGGAACTTGCTCAAGCTATGGAGGAATTCAAGCTGCACATCCAAACCCTACCAAAAGCATAGGAATTTCTAAAGTCTTGGAAAAAAAAGTAATCAATATACCAGGTTGTCCTCCAAGTGATGTAAATATCATCGCAGCGCTTTGTTTTTATATATTATTTGAACAAGACATGGCTTTAGATGAGCAAAATAGACCTTTAGCCTTTTATGGTAAATGTTTGCATGATTTATGTGAAAGAAAAGCTAAATTTGAAGCAGGTAATTTTGCTCAAAGTTTTAACGATGAAAATATAAAACAAGGTTATTGTCTTTTTAAAGTAGGTTGTAAAGGACCTTATGCTTATAATAATTGCCCTAAGGTTAAATTTAACTCCAAAACCTCTTGGCCAGTAGCTGCAGGACATGGCTGTATTGCTTGTAGTGAAGAGAATTTTTGGGATGATTTTGGTTTTTATGAAAAACCTATGAGCAATGAATTTGCTTATAATAATTTTTCTATTATATTGGATAATAAAATAGTCCATAATAGCTCTAACAATGAGCTTAATTCAGATAATATTTTGTTAGATTTAGAAAACGATATTAGTGGAATTTTTTATCAAAATGACACAAAGATTAATTTTTTAGACTTTAGTTTTGAAACTAATCCTAAAGTTTTTTTAAATAATTTTGCAAAAACTAAAATGGCTATGACTTTAATACAAAACTATCAAAAGCAATGTAAAACATATTATAATTTTATACAAGAAAATTATGATGATGAAAGCAAAATTAGCAATAATATCTTAGATTTATTTTATTTTATATATCCTTTTATTAGCGGAAAAAAATTAAGCCATTTAGATGAGTTTTTAGATCTTGCTTTAGCTTATAAGTTCAAACATCCTAGCAAATTTGATTTTAAAACTACCATTAATGAACAAGCAAAGCTTGATGTTTCTAAGTCAATGCGTATGCCTTTGATTTATATTTTAGGTGGTTTAGATAAAGAAGCTATTGCTTTTGGATTGATTTTTTCTTTAAAAGAAAATTTAAAACAGGCTTTAAAAGCATGTAAAAATATACATAACAAAAAACAAATTTTAATACACTCAAATAATGAAAAAATACTAAAATTATTTTGGGATTTAACGAGTGTTTAAAGACTTAATGATAAAATATTTGTCTCCCTAGTATTTGAAATTTGCAAAGCTTAAAAACTTTGCAAATTTATTTAAGATTTAGTTATTTTGACGATATAACTTTATCTTGATTTGAAAGGAACATTATGCAAATTTCTAGCTATAACTCTCAAAATTTTTCTATGGATATAAAAACAAAAAACGGCAATCATCTTTCTTTTTCTATGTACGATAAAAAAGAAGCAAAATTAGATAAAGATGGAAATTCAGCATCTTTGAGTTTAAGAAATCAATTTGGTTTTTCGTTTTCATATAGTGGCACAAAACTTTCACAAGAAGAAATTGAAGAAATTAAAGAAGCAGTAGCCAAAGTACAGCCTCAAATTGATGAATTTATGAAAAACTCAAGAGTAGGAACCTTAAAGCCAAAAGAGCTTATCACCACTGCGATGAAAATTGGCGATGCTCTGCCTATACCAAAAAATGAAGAGCATAAAAAAGCAACCTTGCATGAGTTATTTAATATTATGGATAAAAGTTTAAATAAAGAAATGACAAAAACTGATCTTGAAGATATTAAAAAACAGATTTTCCAAGATAGTGCTAAATTATTAGAAGAAATTTGGAAGCAATATAACAATCAAGAAAAGAAAAAAGAAGAAGAAAATAATAAAGAATTTGGATTTTACGCTTAAGAAGGAAAATAAATGCAAGTAAAAGATATTTTAAAAAGCATGCTAGAACTCCAGCAAAAATTAAATGATGATACTAATGGTATAGGATGGGAAAATGGCTATACCAAAGAAGGTAAATTAATTAGCTTTAGAAGATGCATTTATATGGAATGTGCTGAACTTATTGATTCTTTTGCTTGGAAGCATTGGAAAAGTATACACACTCCTGCAAACTGGGATAATGTATGTATTGAAATAGTAGATATATGGCATTTTATCTTGAGTTTAATTTTAGAAGAATACAAAGAAAAACAAATTAATGATAAAAATTTTATAGCAGAAGAAGTTTCTTCTGTAAGTTTTTTTGATGATTTTTGCAAAGAAACTTCTAATCCAAACGAAGCGGATATTTATGGAATTTTAAATGATATTGAGCTTATTATCCATAAATGCAGTGGATTTGATTATGATTTAGGTGAGCTTTTAAGTGTCTATTTTATTCTAGCTAGAAAATGTGGCTTAAATTTTTTTAAACTTTACAAAACATATATTGGAAAAAATATTTTAAATCAATTCAGACAAAAAAATGGCTATAAAGAAGGCACATATAAAAAAACATGGAATGGTGTAGAAGATAATGAAGTTTTAAATCAAATTTTAAAAGAAACCTTAGATTATAAAGAAATTTACAAAAAACTTCAAAATTATTACGATGAATTAAAATGAATATTTTATATCTAAGCTTACAAAATTTTTTTAGTAAACCTTTTTTAAAATTTTCTTTTTTGCCTTTTTTTGTTAGTTTAATTATTTTAGCCTTGCTTGTATTCTACACCTATGATATCTTTTTTTCTTATATTGAAGATGTCATTAGCGGAACTTTCATGGCTTGGTTTTTTAGCTTTTCCATAGTACAATTTTCACTTACATTTTTGAGTGCCATAGGTGGATTTTTCATAGTAGTTTTTGCCTCAGTATTTTTATCCATGCTAATTATTTCTTTTTTAACGCCTTATATAGTAAAAAAAATAAATCAAAAATACTACAACTATTTCATACAAAAAGAAGTAAATTCTTTAGAAGTTTTACTCAAAACATTTAAATTTATATTGACTTTTTGCGTATTATTTATAATCGCTACTTTTTTACTAATCATACCTTTTATAAGTATTGTGATTTATTATGGAGTTTTTTATTATTTATTTCATAAACTTTTACTCTTAGATGTATTAAGCAATGTCTTGGATAAAAATTCTTTTAATAATTTTTATAAGAACTCTTCACCTTTGAACTTTAAAATAAGCACTTTAATATTTTTTATTTTATCAAGCATTCCTTTGCTTGGACTATTTTTACAAGTATTTTATGTAATTTTTTTAACTCATTTAAGTTACCAAAAGATCTTAAATTTAGAAGCTAAAAATAATGGATGAGAGAATTAAAAAATTCATTCATTCTCAAAAACTCTTAACCTTGAGCGTGCAAGATAATGATGAAATATATTGCGCAAGTTGCTATTATGCTTTTGATGATGAAAATCTTGCATTGATTTTTGCTAGCGAAGAACATACTAGACACATTCAGCTTTCTTACAAAAATCCAAAAGTAGGAGTTAATATAGCACTAGATACAAATATTATCAATCTTATTAAAGGAGTACAAATTAAAGCTATTTTTAGAAAAGCTACCGCAGAACAAGAAAAAATATATTATGAAAAATTTCCCTTTGCAAAACTTGCAAAAGCTTGTATTTTTGCTCTAAATATACAATGGGCAAAATATACCGATAATAAAATTCTACTTTCTAAAAAATTAGAATTTTTTATTTAAAAATATCCTAAAAATATAATATTTTTTAATAAAAATTAATTTTTTTATAATTTTTTAAATATTTTTTTAATAAAATCATACAAACTATCATAATCATGAAGTCAAATATTGACTTTGTCAAGGAGAAAAAATGCTCTCTTCTATTAAGAAATACCTACTAGGTAATTTTTCCAACAAAATAGCTTTCTTAGTTTGTATTTTTGTTGTAGTTTTGCTATGTGTTTTAGGTTTTTTTAATTATGTTAAATCTAAATCCAATAGCCATACACTGTTAGTTCAGTTTCAACAAAAGGTTGCTTTTGATGTGAGTAAAAGATTTGATTTATACGCAAGCGATAGACGCAATGTGATCAATTCTTTAACAAAATACATCAAAGAAAATAAAAATAATCTAAATTCAACACAATATACTAGTTTATTAAATTCTATAGGAAATTCTTTGGGTT
The DNA here is from genome assembly GCF_025771615.1 of Campylobacter sp. IFREMER_LSEM_CL292. Taxonomy (NCBI): domain Bacteria; kingdom Pseudomonadati; phylum Campylobacterota; class Epsilonproteobacteria; order Campylobacterales; family Campylobacteraceae; genus Campylobacter; species Campylobacter sp. IFREMER_LSEM_CL292. The sequence continues at coordinate 95,269 of NZ_JAKMQP010000005.1, read as the reverse complement.
TTGATTTAACCTATGTGGGTTTTGAAGATGGAACTATATTTAGATCAAATGGCAATAATCAAACTCCAGAAAGTGGTTATGATCCTAGATCTAGAGGATGGTATAAAGAAGCCAAGGAAAAAAGAGAATTAATTATCACAGATCCTTACATATCATCTAGTATGCAAAAACCAACCATTTCTTATGCTAGTCCTATTATAGACAATGGAAAAGTTATAGGTGTAGTTGCTGCTGATTATGATTTGAAAAAATTCTCAGAAGAAGTTTTGGCTATAGGTAAAACACCTTATTCACATGCTGCTGTTTTAGCTGATGATGGAACTTATCTTTTTCATACCGATTCTTCCAAAATCTTAACCTCAACTAATATTAGTAAAGATATTATTTCAAATTATTTTAAAACAACTGAAGGTGCAAACAAAAGTCTTTCTAGGGATATTTTCAAAATTCAAACTAAAGAAGAAGGGATCAAAGCTTTAATTTGTAATGGTAGTATCAATCCAAAATATACTATTTGCTCTATAGCTGATTATGATTTTTACAGCGATACAGCTAAACAAACATTGATGGAACAAATTATTATTTCCTTAATTGCTATTTTTATTACTTTGATTTTTATTAGAATAATCATTTCTTATAATCTTAAGCCAATTGCTATTATATCTTCAGGCTTGCATAATTTCTTTAACTATTTAAATCATAAAGACATTCATTCACACCCTATTAAACTAAAAACTCAAGATGAATTTGGGAAAATGGCTGATGAGATTAATGAAAATATTAATATTATCAAAGAGGCTTTAAGTAAAGATGCAAAAGCTATTGAAGAATCTGTAAATGTTGCTAGAAAAATAGAAACAGGTGAGCTTAATTTACACATTAGCTCTCATGCTAACAATCCGCAAATTCAAGAACTCATAGATGTTTTAAATAAAATGCTTGATACTTTACAACAAAAAATTGGTAATAATTTAAACGAAATTCAAGCGGTATTTGATAGTTATAAACAATTAGATTTTACTGCAGCTATTAATACCCCAAAAGGCGATGTTGAAAAAGCAATCAATGCCCTTGGGAATGAAATCAAAAACATGCTTTCACAATCACTAAACCAAGGTGAGTTATTAAATCAAAAAGCTGAAGCACTCAAACAAAGTATGCATGAACTTACAAATGATGCCACACATCAAACCTCATCACTACAAGAAAGTGCAAGAGCTTTAGAGCAAATGAATTCAACTATGAGTGAAATTTCTATCAAAGCACAAGATGTAGTTAAACAAAGTAACGATATTAAAAGTGTTACCACTATGATTTCAGATATTGCTGATCAAATTAACCTACTTGCATTAAATGCAGCTATTGAAGCAGCTCGTGCAGGAGAACATGGTCGTGGCTTTGCTGTTGTTGCTGATGAAGTTAGAAACTTAGCAGAAAGAACTCAAAAGTCTTTAGGTGAGATTGAAGCTAATACTAATATCTTAGCCCAGTCTATAAATGATATGGGTGAAGCTATAAAGGAAGAAGCTAATGATATTAGCCAAATTAATGAGTCAGTGGCTACTATAGAAAAACTTACACAACAAAATTCTCAAACAGCAATACATACAAATGCTATTGCAAATGAAGTAGATTCTTTAGCACAAGATATATTAAGTGAAACAAAAAAAAGAAAATTTTAAAAGATGCCTTTTTGGCATCTAGATTTAAGAAAAAGAAGGTTTAATTTGTTCTAACCAAGCATCAATTCTACTTTCGGTTAAATCCTCATGGTTATCATTATCTAATGCAAGCCCTACAAATTTATCTCCTTCTACCGCATCACTTGATTCAAAAGTATAACCACCTGTAGAAACTGAACCTACTAAATTTGCACCTGCTGCTTTTAAAGCCTGAGCAAGTTTTCCCATAGCACTACAATATGTATCTGAGTAGCTTTCACTATCTCCCATACCAAAAACTGCAACGGTTTTTCCACTAAGATTTAAAGCTGAAAAATCAAAACTATCCCAATCATCTTGAAAATCTCCACTTCCCCAAGTAGAAGTTCCGCAGATTAATTTATCATAAGAATTGATTTTTTCTGCATTAATATCTGCAATATTTAACACTTCTGAAATTCCTAATTTTTGAGCGATCATATTTGCCGCACCTTCGGTATTTCCCATAGAGCTACCATAAATTACTGCTACTGACATTTAACATCTCCTTAAAATTTGATTATTAATAGTATAGGGAACTAATTTTAGCAAAGTTTTGTTATTTTCACATAAATTATGTCTTATTTCTTTATGTTGAGTAAAATTTTTATTTCTTGGATACACAATATAAAATATTTCAAAAACATTTTTTTTGATAATTTGCAAAGCTAAATTTATATCCTTTTTATTATCTTCAAAAAAAGAAGGCATAATAGCCATTTTATCATTGATAATAATGATATTTTCTTGAATATCTACCCTAGCCTTTACATTGCTTTTACAAATTTTATCATACACAAAAGACTCAAAAGCCACCTGTGGATCTAAGATAAAATTTGATGACATAAAAACATTTTGTATTAATCTAGCTAAAGCATATTTTGGCATCTTTGCTTCAAGCTGTAATTTATTTAAATTTCCTTCTTTATATGCTTTGATGATTTTATGAGAATATGGACAAAATTGTTTTATTTTACTAAATTTCAAAACCCTTTCTGTGATCATATTTTGGATTTTTAACTCAAAAATATTTCTTAAACTAGTAGCTTTTTTTGCATAAATATAAGGTATTTTTAGATCATTTTCCACCAAAGAATTATACAAATTCAAAAAAATAAAATTAATATTTTCTTGTTCTAAATCTCTAAATATTTTAGGTACCAAATCCTCTTTGTTATTAAAACCAAACATGTTATGCCTTCTTTGTACATTCATAAGTTTGATCAAGACCAAAAACCTTACAATATTCACAATATACACAACTCACACTGCGTTTAGCACAAACCAAAGGTATATTGCGTTTTTTTGCCTCCGTTTTAATTTTTTTCATAGTGTTGTGATTTAAAAAACTAGTAAGCATGACTATGCATTCAGTATTTTGTGGAATGGGTTTTCTATTTACCCTATTTTCATTTCTAGCATCCCAATGCTCTATACTTTTTGCGCCTAAATTTGTCAAAACTGCCTTAATTGGAGTAATTTCATCTGCACCTATAACCAAAACTGACATTGAGCTTTCCTTTTATAAAAATGATAATTGTTATTATAATTTATAAAAGATAAATTTTAACTGATACTCAATATCAATTTTTAAAATTATGTATTATAGGTTTGATCAAAAATATCTGCGTGTAAAATCTCTTCTAAAACCACTGTAGCATATGAACCTTTTTGCAAGAAAAATTCTAAAGTAAAATGAGCTTTTTCTTCATCATAATAACTTTTACAATCTTGCAAATAAGACCACATAAAGCGTCTTGAACCTTGCATTTTATCTTTAAACTCATATGCAAAAGAAAAAATCTCATCTTCTAATTTTTTAGCTAGACCTTCATTTGTTTCATAAGCTTTAGAGCCTATTAAAAGCCCCATAGAACTAATATCTTTTTGATTAAATCTTTCTACTTCACTTGACAAATCTTCACATACAAAGCATTTACCAAAAGGATAATGCCCTAAAACTTCACCTTTTAAAATCTTAAAAAACTGCTTTTGATTTTTTAAACTTTTGATTTCATCTTTATCTAAATCATAAATTTGTTTTATTTCTTTTTCACTAAAATCATTGATAAAATGTGATAATTCCACCCTTTTACTCAAATATCTGTTAAAAAGTTCGCTTTGAAAGGCAGAAATTAAAAATTCTTGTATTTTTTTATTTTTGATTTTTTTACCTTTTAAAATTTCTAGTCCTTGTAAAAAATTATCTTGAAATTTACCAAAACGCTGATATCCAAAATAATTAGCAAAACCTTGTTCTTGGATATTTTTGAAAGCTTGTTCTATTTTTAAAGCATCTACTTTTGAAACTTTTTTTAATCTTATAAAAAATGAATTTCCTTTTAAATGCCCTATTCTAAGTTTATTATCATGATAAAAACTTTCTAAAATTTTCATCTTATCATGTTTAAAATTTTTTAAGCCCTCTTCAAATTTTTTAGGCATAGAAATATATTGAAAAGTTAAGCCTTGTTTATCTTTTAAACCACTATAACCAAAATCTCTCATTTTAACACCGCTTTGCTCACTTAAAATTCTCAAAGCTTCACTGGTGCTTAGATCTTTTTTTTGTATATGTAAAATAAGATGTTCACCTTTACCACTAAATTCATACAAAGGCTTTTCTCTTACTACAAAATCATTACTATTTTTTGAAAAATACACATTTATCGAGCTGTGTTTTAAAGTATATAAGGGCTTAAAAATGATGTTCTCTTCCATAAAATTTATACCTTCCTGTTGTTGTTTTTGCAAAAATATTTAGTTTAATTCTATGTTTTTTAGCCATATTTTGTATAAATACTTTATGTTTTTTATCAAAAGCAAATAAAATTTCATACTCTTCTGCACTATTTAAGCTAAATTTATCTAATTTTTTAAGAAATTTTATACCAAGTTGATTTATAAAGAGCATTCTCGATAGATCCTTATTTAAACCATCTGAAATATCCATACTTACTCTGACTTTTTTTGCTATATCATAAAAAAATTTCTGCCTTAAATTTGGTTTTATAAAACGATGTTTAGAATGTAATTTTCCACCGCGAAATAGTATATTTAAACCTTTTAAACTCTCACCTAATTTCCCACTAAAAGCAAGCAAATCTCCCTTTTTTAAACCTTTTCTAAAAATAGCCCTTTTATTCACTTTAGAAATAATAGTTATACTAATATTAATTTTCCTATCTGCTATAGTATCTCCGCCTATAATTTGCACCCCAAATTCTTTTGCGCTATCTAGCAAGCCTTTTTGCAAAGATTTAACTTGTTTCATTTCTAAACATTTTGGTAAAGAAAGCCCTAAAAGAGCGTATTTTGGTGTAGCATTCATAGCAATTGCATCAGAAATATTAACGAGCATAGCTTTTGCGCCAATTTGCTCTAAACTCATCCAAGATCGTTTAAAATGCACATCCTCACAAAATAAATCTTTAGAATAACAATATCCATCGATGATTGCTCCATCATCTCCGTTGATAGAATTTGCAAAAGCATTTATAATAAATTTTTCTTTATCCATGTGAATATTTTATACAAAAAGCTTTTAATTTTATATAATAATCAAATTTTTATAAGTTTAAAATGTATATAATCAAAAATAATGCCAAGGATAAAAAATGCAAATAACTTTAAGAATTTTTCGTTTTGATAAAGATAGTGATTATTTAGCTTATTATAAACCATATGTTTATGATAGTAAAAATTTTAAAAGTGTTTATGATATTTTAAGTCAGATTAAAAAAGATGATATATATTTTGATTTTGAAGAAAACCCAGAAAGTTGTATTAAAGTTAATCAAGTTACCATTAGACAAAGAAGAGATTTAAGTAATATTATTGAAAGATTTGGAAAAGAACTCATCATAGAACCACTCGATACTAAAAGAGCTATTAAAGACTTAATCATGGATAAGAGTGATTTTTTAGAAAAACTTGAGCTTTTTAAAGGACTTATTGACATACATGATATAGAGCTTTACAAGCAATATGACTTTTTATATTATACAAGCGAAGTAAGAGAATTTCTACCTGAATATCTAGGAGATAGTTTCTTTATATTTGCCTATAAAATGCTACTTAAATATCCAGAAAAAACTCCACAATTTTTAAAATTGATAGCAGATGAAGAAAAAGGAATTTATTATCATACTAAATTCAAAAATTTTATTTCATCTAATGAGCTTGACTATGAATCTTACATCAAAGAATTAAAAGTTATGCTTGTGAAATCAGGTCTTGCAAGAAGTATTTTTTAAGGAATTAAAATGTATAAAATTTATACCAATAGCAATAATGATTTATTTTGTTATTTTGATATTATCAAAAATGTCTTAGATACAGTCGGTGTTGAAAGCACATTATGTGAAAAACCTTTGGGTAAAAATTATTTTATTATTGACTATGATCCTAAAGATATTTTAGATGAATATTCTAGAATGATGGATGAGAATAATATCTTAGCTTGCGAATATAGCTCTTATGAAATTATGAGTAAAATCGATAAGATTAAATACGCTCCAGAGTTTTTTTTAAAATACTTAAAAACAGAACACATTAAATATTTTTTTGATAAATTTAACATAGGTGTATATCAAGGATTTTCCCATGCTAATTGCTCTTTAGAACTTGCTAAGATTCTTAAAGCAAATATAATTGATTTTGAAAGAAAATATAAGAGTTGTGGCTATGGGTTCTTAAGTTTAAATGCGCAATTAGCTTATAAAAGTGCAGCAGCAATCATTTTAGATGCTTATGATAGTGGTTGTGATTTTTTAGTTGTAGAAGATTTTTATTCTTTTTATATGTTTGATAAGTGTTCTAAAGAATTACAAGCAATTTCAAATAGAAATTTTGAAGATTTTTATATTTTAAGTTTTGCAGAGCTTGCAAATTTAGCTCTAGGTATAGTACCATACACTTTAAAAAAACACAAATTAAAAGTGAGTTTAGTCAATGAAAATCGCTCTTGAATGCAAGGATTTAATTTTAGAAAAAACTTTAGAAATTGCTTTAAAAGATTTTTTAGTTTTAAAAAAAGATTGTGATTTTTTAGTCTGTGATGAAAAAATCAACACACAAAAGCCACAATTTATCATCAACAAAAAATCAAATTTCTTAACTCACCCTTTTAACATAGAAGAGTTGCTATGTGCTTTAAATGATTTCAATGCAAGCTTGCAAAATATTGCCTATAAAATAGCAATGCGTGAGAAAAAAATTATGAATCAAAAATGTGAAGCCATTTTAGAACAACTACGCCAAGAAAGTCATGAAAAAATCGATGCAATATTTGATCTTTATAAAACAGAGTTAAAAAATCTTATCAAAGAAGAAAATAATAATGCATAAAACACAAGAATATCAAAGCGTAAGAGATTTTTTAAAAAATTACAAAGAGAATAAAAAAACAAGCTCAAAAAAACAAGCTCAAAAAATTTACACCACCATAGAAAGTGGAATTTATAAGGGTAAAAAAATTTTACTTCCTAGCCTAGATACCACAAGAAGCACTAAAAGCATAGTAAAATCATGTGTTTTTAATGTTTTGCGTTTTTCTTTACAAGATAAGGTTTTTATAGAGGCCTTTGGAGGAAGTGCTTTGATGGCATTAGAAGCAAGAAGCAATGGTTGTTTAAAAAGTTATGCCATAGAAAAAGATAAAAAGGCTTATGAAATAGCTTTAAAAAACGCTTCTGGTGTTGATCAAAATACTCTTTGTTTTAATGATGATACTTTTAAAAAAACTCCTCAAATTATTCAAAATTCCAAAGAAGATATTATTTTATATCTTGATCCTCCATTTGATATTAGAGAAGGTTTTTTTGATATTTATGAAAAAACTTTAAAATTGATAGAAAATATACAAAATTCAAATGTAAAAATCATTATCATTGAACACCACAGCACTTTTAAAACTCCAACTAAAATACAAGATTATGAGAAAACTAAAGAAAAAAAATTTGGCTCAACTACTCTAAGTTTTTACTCCTTTATATAAATTTGGAACTTTTTTTGCTTTAATTTTATGAAAATAGCATAGATTAAAGGAAGAATCGATGAGAATATTACTATTTTGCTTGGTATTAAATCTAAGCGTTTTTGCAGCTACTATTAAAGAACTTACTAATGTAGTAGGTGTTAGAGATAACCAACTTATAGGATATGGTTTGGTTGTTGGCTTAAACGGAAGTGGAGATGGTACAAGTAGTGAATTTACTCTACAATCTATTTCAAATATGCTTCAGGGTATGAATGTAAAAGTTAGCCCAGGCGATATAAAATCAAAAAATACAGCAGCAGTAATGGTAACAGCAAAGCTTCCTGCTTTTGCAAGAAGTGGGGATAAGCTTGATGTAAGTGTGGCTTCTTTAGGTGATGCAAAATCTTTACAAGGTGGAACCTTACTTATGACGGCTCTAAAAGGAGTTGATGGAGAGATTTATGCAGTAGCTCAAGGTTCATTAGCTATAGGTGGACTTAGCCCAAGACCGGGTGCAGCAGGAACACACTCAACCTCAGCAAATGTTATTAATGGCGCTGTAGTAGAAAGAGAAATTCCACAAAACTTTAGCCAAAATGAAGATTTGATTTTAAGCTTAAAAGAAGCAGATTTTAAAACAGCTAATAATATAGAAAGAGTTTTAAATACTATTTTTGACACAGATATAGCAAAAGCTTTAGATTCTAGAACTATAAAATTAACAAAACCTGAAGAATTTTCTCATGTTGAATTTATGGCAAGAGTATTAGAACAAGATATAGCTTATACCCCAGAAAGCAAAGTGATTATTGATGAAAGAACAGGAACTATCGTAGCGGGAGTAAATATAGAAGTTGAACCTATATTAATTACTCATAAAGATATTACTATAAAAATTGATCCAAACAATACCGTAGCTTTAGGACAAAATGAAATCGATATGAAAGATGGTGGTATTTTAGACCCTGTATCTAATACTTTAAAAATCACAAACAATAAAACAACAGTAGCAAACATAGCTAGAATGTTAAATAAACTTGGAGCAGCACCAAATGATATCATAGCTATTATGCAAAATCTAAAAAGAGCTGGTGCAATCAGTGCTGAATTAGAGGTGATATGATGAGAGTTGATAATTATTTAGCGAGCAAAAATTACAGCAGTGAGCTTTATGAAAACATTACCAAGCATAATAATAGCTATAAGGCTGCTAAAAACTATGCAGATAGTGCTTTTAAAAATGATTTAACTCATATACAAGCATTAAATGATGAAGATAAAGCTTTAAAAGAACAAACCGATGCTTTTGAAGCTTTCTTAATCAAAAGTGTTTTGGATATTTCTTTAAAACAAGAAAATTCTTTATTTGGAAAAGATGCAAGTGATGAAATTTATTCATCTATGTATAATGATACTATGAGTAAAGCATTAAGTGGTGGTTTAGGTTTTTCAAAATTATTATTTGATTATTTAAAAGAAAGGCGTTAAGTTATTTTTTTAAGTGTCGATATGGTTCTTAGAGTTTTTCAATAGAACTGGAGGCTTAAAATGATAAACCCTATACATCAAAGCTATGTGGCTCAAGTTGCTACTAGCGATATAAATAAAACAGAAAACAAAGAAAATAACAAGGCAAAAGAAACTCAAAAGGTAGAAGAAAATAAGGCATCTTTTATTGCTTCACAAATAAAGAATGGCGAGTATAAAATAGACTTGCAAGCCACTTCAAAAGCAATAGTAGATTCTTTATTATAATTTTTATCCTTTTTTGGGTTAGTGCCTAAGAAAGGATAAAAAATGGTTAAACAACACTTAGACAAAACAAATTCTATTTTAGAAAAACTCATCAATCTTACCTTAGAAGATATAGCTCAAATTCAAGCTGCTAATCACCAACATGTTAGCAAAAGTGTAGAAGAAAAAACTAAACTTGTAAATGATTTTCAAATTGCTAAAAAAAATCTTGATAAGGCTTTAGTAGAACTTAGCAATCAAGGAAACAATAAGGGTTTAGACGAACTTTTAGATGATGAAGATAAAGAAAAACTTGCTCTTTTAAAGCAAAATTTAAACACCTTACATCAAAAAAATAAAGAATATGCTAAATTGGCTCTTATTATTAAAAATTTTTACGACAATCTTTTAAATACAATGTTTGAACAAAATGGAACAAATAATGCTTATGGGGATAATAAGACAATTCCAGATTCATTATTTAAGATCAATGTTTAAAGGCTAAGTCATGGGAATTTTTGATAGTTTATATACAGGGGTTAGTGGTATAAGAGCTGCTGAACTTCAAATCAATACCACAGGTAACAATATCTCTAATGCAAATGCAGTATTTTATACTAGACAAAGAGCGGTGCAAAGTTCAGGTATGTCTCTTGATAGAGGTGGCTTACACCTAGGAACAGGTACGCAAATTGATACTATTAAAAGATTGCATGATGAGCATTCTTATTATGAGCTAAAAAACGCCACTACTCAACAAAACTATACAAATTATTTAGGACAAATTTTACAAGAAGCAAGTCAAAGATTTCCTGATATGCAAGGAACTGGTATTTTACAAGATTATAAAAATTACTATGATGCGTGGAATAACTTTGCTTCCAACCCAAGCGATGGAGCAAGTAAAATAGATCTTGTTAATAGTGCAAACACATTAGCTCAAAACATACAAAAAACATTACAAGATCTTAGCAAAATGCAACAAACCGTTAATGAGCAAATTCAACAAACCGTAGATGAGATTAATAACATTGGTCAAGAAATTGCAAATATTAATAAACAACTTGAAAATGAAGAAGTTTTACCTACCGATAATGCAAATCAACTAAGAGACAAAAGAGATGAACTTGAACTTAGACTTTCAAAGTTAGTTAATGCTGTTGCTTGGAAAGGAACAAGCTCTCAAGATAGTACTTTAGAATCTACCATGACTGATTCTGGAAGATATTATGATTTAAGCATTCAAGGTTTTAGTATAGTAAATGGCTCTAGCTTTCACCCTTTAAAATTAGATAATAACAACCCTAATGGTTTTTATCAAATTTATTATGAAGTAAATGATGAAAACCGCTATGATTTAACAAGCAAAATTTCAGGCGGACAGCTTGGTGCTCAACTTGATCTTAGAGGTAGAAATTATGATGGCAATCATGATACTTACAGCGATGGAAAATTACAAGAGTATAAAGATATGCTCAATACCTTTACAAAAACACTCATAACTCAAACTAATAATGTCTATGCTCAAGCAGCAACCGATAAAGTAAATTCAGATGATTTAAAAGGTTTAAAATCTGATACTTCTTTAATGAGTTATGATAAAAACATCCAAGCAGGAAGCTTTGACATCACAGTTTATGATGAAAAAGGTGAGCCGGTTGCTACTAGAACTATAAAAATAGATGTTAATACCACTATAGAAGATGTTATTAAACAAATCAATGCAGATGTTGATGATAATAAAGATGGTGTTAGCGGTAATGATTTAAATGATTATTTTCAAGCCTTTTATCATTATGATGGAAAAAGTGATAGTGGAAATTTCCAAATCAATGGCTTAAAAAAAGGTTATAAAATAGCTTTTAAGGACAATGGCACAAATTTCCCAGGCGCTTTAAATGTATCTTCATTTTTCAATGGTCAAGATGCAAGTAGCATTAATGTAAATTCAAGCATTAGAAATGATCCAAATAGCTTAAAAGCAAGTTCAAACGGAGTTGATGGAAATAACGATGTAGCTAATGCTATGTTGCAACTTCAAAATCAAAAAGTAAATTTTTATAATAAAGATGGTACAGTAGATACTATGACTTTAGATGGATATTATAGAAAATTTACAGGCCAAATTGCTTCAGATGCTGAAAGCAATGGCTTTGCGCATGCAACTAATATGACGGTATTTAATACAGCTTATGCAGAATACCAATCAAAAAGTGGTGTAAATACCAATGAAGAATTAGCAGCACTCATACAATATCAAGCAAGTTATGGCGCTGCAGCTAAAATCGTAACTACCGTTGATCAAATGCTTGAAACCTTACTTGGTTTAAAATCTTAATGCAAATTAAAGCTCTTTTAGATGAAGCAATTTTAAGCAAAAACACTCAAAAAGAGCTTTTCTCTCATCCTGATCCTTTACAAATTGCAAGTGTTTATAAAGATGAAAATATAGCCTTGCTTTGTGCTTTATTTGCCTATGGAAATGCTAAAAATATTGTAAATTTTTTAAATAAACTTGATTTTTCCTTGCTTGAGAAAAGCGATGAGATTATTAAAAAAGAATGTAAAAATCTAAAATACCGCTTTCAAAACTCTCAAGATATAGCTCAAATTTTCATCACACTCAAGCGCTTAAAAAATGAAGATAGTATAGAAAATATTTTTACCAAAACTTATCAAAAAGAGCAAAACATAACACAAGCAATAAAAGCTTTCATAGAAACAATTTACAAGCTTAATCCTTATAAAAGTTATGGTTATGAATTTTTCTTTTCAAAAGAATTTAACATTCCAAAAGGTCCTTTAAAAAGATACAATATGTATCTTAGGTGGATGGTAAGAAAAGATGAATTAGATTTAGGTTTGTTTAAAAATATAGACAAAAAAGATTTACTCATACCCTTAGATACTCATACTCATAAAGTTTCATTAAAACTTAAGCTTTTAAAGCGTAAGATTTATGATTTTAAAAGTGTTTTAGAACTTACGCAAAGTCTTAAAAAATTCGATCCTACTGATCCTATAAAATATGATTTTGCTCTATATAGAATCGGACAAAACAAGGAAAGCTTATGGAGCTTGAATTAACTTATTATGTGATTTTATTCTTTGTTGCTGCTTTTGCAGGTTGTGTTGATGCGATTGTAGGTGGTGGTGGGCTTATTACCATACCTGCTTTATTTGCTTGTGGTATTCCTCCTCATTTAGCCCTAGCTACTAATAAACTTCAAAGCACCTTTGGATCACTCACTGCGGTTTTAGCTTATAGAAAATCTATGCATATAGAAAAGATAGCCTTGGGAATTTTATTTACTGCTATTGGAGCTGCCATTGGAACTTATGCAGTCTTACTAATAGATCAAAATGCTGTTAAAATCATTGTATTAATTTGCCTTGTTTTAATCTTTTTTTACACTATTTTCAAGCCTGATTTAGGCCATGTACATAATAAAGCTAAAATGAGCACTACAAGCTTTCAAATCATCTTTGGCTTGCTACTTGGTTTTTATGATGGTTTTTTAGGGCCTGGAACTGGATCTTTTTGGATTTTTGCTTGCGTGATATTTCTTGGTTTTAGCATGAAAAATGCAAGCATTAATACTAAAATCTTAAATTTTACTAGCAATGTAGTAGCTTTAGGGGTATTTTTATACTCTTATGAGGTGCTTTGGAAAGTTGGTATTTTAATGGGTATAGGTCAAATTTTAGGTGCTTTTATGGGATCAAAACTAGTCTTAAAAACACAAGGAACTTTTATCAAAAAACTCTTTTTGATTATGGTTGCTTTAACTATAGCTAAGGTTGCTTATGATTATCTTGCTTAAATTTCTTGACTAATTTGCCACATAGGTAAAAACACACCCAAGGCTAAAACTAAAATCAAACTCGCCATAAAAATTGTCATCAAAGGCTCCAAAACACTCAAAAGCTTTTGAGTATAATTTTCTTTTTTATACTCATAAAACAAAGCAAGCTCATAAGTACTTTCATCTAATTTAGAACTTTTTAAAGCTAAATTTAACATTCTTATCACAAAAGGCTCAAAAAGCTTTGTGTTAGAAAAAGCTTGAGCTAAATCAAGTCCTGATTCAAATGAAGTCTTTATAATAAACATTTTGTTTTTAAAGAATTGATTTTCTATACCTTCACAAGCAAGTTCAAAAGCTCTTTTTATATCCACTCCTGCTTTTAATAAATATGAAAAAATTAAGAAAAAACAAAATTTATCTTGATAAAATATTATTTTTCCAAAAATGGGAAAATAAAAAAGAATTTTATGAAAAAATAAAGACTTCCTAAAAGAATAAGTAAGTATTATAAAAAATCCTATATTTAATAAAATAATCATATAAAAATGACTAAAAAAATCAGCTATAATAAAAAGAATTTGAGTGATTTTTGGCAAATCCAATTCAAGTTGTAAAAATAAAGTTTTAAATTCAGGCAAAACTAAAGTTATAAGAATAAAAAAAGCAAAAATAATACACATAAAAACGAAAAGTGGATAAGCTATAGCCTTTTTTAACTGCTTAAAACTATGAAGATTTTTTTCTTTTAAACTAATAATAATATCAAGAGCCTTATGTAAATCTTCTCTGCCATCACAAATTTTTAAAATAGCACATTCTCTAGAATTTAAAATATCTTTAAAGGCTTCATTATAAGAACTTCCATTATTGAGTTTATTATAAATTGTATTAAAAATTTTAATATTTTGTTTTTCATAGCTTGATTTTAAAAATTCTAAAATTGCTTCCTGTAAGCTTAATCCTGCCTTTAAGATCATATTTAAATCCTTAAGAATGAAAATAAGCTCTTCTTCTTTGATTTTATGTTTTATCGGTTTGAAATATTCTTCAACACTAATAATATTTACAAATGACTTTAACGCAAAATTTCTAGCTTCATATAAATTTCTAGCCCTTATTATATATTGTTTTTGCTCTTTATTTAATACATAAAAAATAACAAATTTTTTCAAAAACTAATCTTTCTTAACTCATCTATACTTGTTAAGCCAAGTTTTGCCTTTTCTAAAGCATCCATACCTAAAGTCAAAAAACCTTTTTTTAAAGCGTATGTTAAAATATTTTCATAATTTGCATTATTTTCTATCATATTTTTTAAATTATGATCTAAAAACAAAAATTCAGCTACCATCAAACGCCCTTTATATCCACTATACATACACTCAACACAACCTTTTGCTTTGTAAAATTTTCCTTCAAAAACTTGATTTTGAAAGTAAAATTTTTCCTTGTTAGGTTCTTTACATTCACATAGTTTTCTTACTAATCGTTGAGCTATAATTAAATTAAGAGAATGAGCTATTAAGTATTCTCTTGCACCCATATGCTTCATTCTAAAAATAGCTTCTATAGCGCCATTAGTGTGTAGGGTACTTAAAACTAAATGTCCGCTTAAAGAAGCTTTTAAAACTATATCCAAACTATCCTCATCTCTAATTTCACCTATCATAATCACATCAGGATCGTGTCTTAAAACTGCTCTTAAAGCTTTGTGAAAATCAAATCCGGCTTTAGAATTTAAAAGAATTTGTTGAGCATATTTAAGTTTATATTCTATAGGATCTTCTAGAGTGATGATTTTTTTACTTTGTTCAATTTCATTTAAAATAGCATGCATAAAAGTACTTTTACCACTCCCTGTTGGCCCACAAAACAAAATCAGACCATAAGGTGCATTCGTGTGTTTTTTCAGCTGAATTAAATTTTCTTCTTTGATAAAAAGTTTATCAAGTTTTAAAACATATCCATCTTGTTTTAAAATTCTAAACACTACGCTTTGTCCAAATAATAAAGGCATAATTGAAACTCTAAAATCATATTTTTGTTCTAAAATGATTTTAGAAAAACTCCCATCTTGAGCTTGTCTTTGTTCAGCTACATTAAGCAAAGCAATAATTTTTACATGCATCAATAAGGCTTGGTATGATTTTGCATCAAAACTATGTATATATTTTAACTCTCCATCTATTCTAAATCTTACATATACTTCATTTTCTAAAGGCTCTAAATGGATATCACTTGCTCTTAAAAAACAAGCATAAGTTAAAATTAAATTCAAAAACTGCTCTAATAAAAATTCATCTTTATTTTCATCACTTTTCAAACTAAGCTCTAATCTATTAAGATGATTTTGAAATTTAATTAAAAATTTAACCCTTTCTAGCAAAAATTCAAATTGTGTAAAAACACAAAGAAAAATCTTGATAGTTTTAAAACGATATAAATTTTGTATTTTTTCCAAAACATTCTCTTCCAATGGTTTAAAGGAAGCTATATGGATTTTTTCATCATCTTCATAAAAACAAAAAATATCATGTTGTTCTATTAAAGAAAAAGGCAAAATGTGAAGATATTTTTCAAAATCAAAAGTTTGATTTAAATTTAAAAATTCCATTTTATATTGAGAAGCAATTTCTTTTAAAGAATACTCACTTAAGTTTTTTAATTTTTGATGTGTATCACTCAAAATAAATCTCCAAAAGCTTTTCGTATTCTTTTTTAGCTATTAAAGCATCTTCATATCTTCCGAGTTTTATTTTAGCATTAATAAAAACAAGCCAAGCTTCTTTTTGCAATAAATCAAAATCATTGGCTTCCATAGCCCAAAAAACTGCTTGTTTGTATTCTTTATTTTGATAAAAATATTTTACTAAATTTAAAGCATTTTCATAGTTTGGTTGATTAATGAATTTTTCATAAAATATGTTTTGATCAAAACTATTGTTTTGAATTTCTATAGCATTTAAAAAAGAAAAACATATTAAGATTTTAAAACATATCATCTTCATACTGAAAACCTAGGTCTTTTAAACTTAAAATTTTATTATTAGTTTTTACTAAACTTGGTTTGATAATAAAAACTATTTCGCTAATATCTTCATAATTTTGTTTTCCTTGAAATAAAGCTCCAAAAAGTGGAATTTTAGATAAAATGCTTATTTCATTATGATTATTAATGGTATTTTTACTAATCAATCCGCCTAAAATTAAAGTTTGCCCATCATCAACTTCAACTACAGTAGAAAGCTTTTTTTGTATAGTATCTGGCGCTATATTTCTTGGTTTGCTTTGTCTATGATTATCAAAACTATATTTAAAATCACTCAAGCTTGGATTAATCCTAAGCATAATTTTATGATCATCTGAAATTTCAGGCAATATATTAAGTAAAATTCCTACAAAAATAGAATAATTATTATATATTTCACTAACTATTGTACCATTTTCTGTTCCTTTAGAACTTTCTTTTACTTGATAATTTATTGTATCGCCTATAGAAATAATAGCTTGCTGATTGTTTAAAGCCATAAGTTTTGGGTTAGAAAGTATAGTTGTTTTACCATTTTCTTGTAATAAATTTAAAATAGCTTTAGTTTCAATATTTGCTTTTAAGTTAATATTTCTAACACCATCTTTATTAATTATAAAATCATTATCATCACCATTAAGTTTAAAAGCAAGTTCTTGCCAATTAATTCCACTTGAATGATTTTTGTTTAAATGCACAGCAACAATACTTACATCAATTAAAACTTGTTTTTTAAGTCTTTTATTTAAGTCATCTAAATATTTTCCAACTCTTGCAAGTTCATATGGAGTTGCATTTAAAGTAATAATTCCTGCATTAGTATTGACAATAGGTTTAGTTGTATTTTCATCCAACAAAGCTTGAATTTCTTCTGAAATTTTCTCCCAAAAATCAAATTTATCAGTACTAATAACTAAATTATCTACTTCCTTATAATTATCATAATCTCCTTGTTTTGGTCTAGAATCCACTGAAGCTTTAGTAATACTTTGTCCTTCTCTAATAGAACTTATATAATGCACTTTAAAAGTTTCAACTTGTTTTCCATAAATTTTTAAAGCATTTTTATCGTATTCATAAGCAAGATTGTTTTCCACCAATAAAAGCTTAAAAATCTCTCTTAAAGACATTTTCTTTATATGTAAATAATTTTGAGCATGCATTAATTTTTCTTGAGCAAAAATATCTTTGATAATAATACTAAAATCACACTCTCTTCCGAGTTCATTTAAAATTTCAAGCAAAGAAGTTTTGTTTTCTACTCTTATATTAAAAAAATGCTGATTACACTGCATGGCAAATACATTTGTAAAAAACAAAAAATTAATACATAAAAATACTATTTTTTTCATACAAATTTACAACCATTATTTTTTCTTCCTTTTTTAATACAACTTGAGAATTTCTAATTTCAACTATTTTAAAACCATCAATATAATCGTTTAAAGCATACCACTTATCATTAATCTTAATCTTATTTGAAACAATAGCTTGCAAAGAAAAATTAGATTTTATATTTGTAGTCTTTTTAAAAAAAGGATCTTGAATTGAAATTAAATTATCAACATAACAATTTTGATTTAAAAATGGATAATTAACACCAAAAGCATTAATTACCCATAAAATAAGAAAAAAAATTCGAAACAAAATTAATTTTCATTGCTAAAATCAGCACTTGCTAAACGCTTAAGCTGTCTGTAACGACGTTGTGCCTCTGCTTTATTTTTTTCAAATAATTCTTTTGCTTGCTCAGGATTTGATTTTTTCAAAGAATTATAACGAACTTCATTCATTAAAAAGCTTTCATATAAATCCCAATCAGGTTCTTTTGAAGAAATTGTTAAAGGATTTTTACCTTCAGCTTCTAAACGCGGATCATAAATATAAGTTGGCCAATATCCACATTTTGTAGCTAACTCTGCTTGATTTCCTGAATTTCCAAGTCCACCTTTAATACCATGAGCTATACAAGGAGAATAAGCAATAATCAAAGAAGGTCCATCATAAGCTTCTGCCGCCATTACAGCTTTTAACAATTGTGCATAATTTGCATTAGAATTTACTTGAGCCACAAAAATATAACCATAAGTCATAGCAATTTGACCAAGATCTTTTTTCTGTACTGGCTTACCTGCTGCAGCAAACTGTGCTACTGAACCCGTTCTTGAAGATTTTGAGCTCTGACCGCCTGTGTTAGAATACACTTCAGTATCAAGCACTAAAATATTTACATTCTCACCGCTTGCCAAAACATGATCAAGTCCACCATAACCTATATCATAAGCCCAGCCATCACCACCAAAAATCCAATGTGATTTTTTACTTAAATAGCTTTTAAGTTCTAAAATATCATTAACTGCTTTGATTTGCTTATTTTCTTCTAACAATGGAACTAATTTATCTCTTAATTCCAAAGAAACTTTAGAATCTTCTTTATTTGCAATCCACTCTTTATATAATGCAGAAAGTGCGTTAGGTACTTCTTGCATACTTTCATTCATTATGTGTTCTATTTTATGTCTTGTAGTTTCAGTTGCTATTTTCATACCAAGACCAAATTCAGCATTATCTTCAAATAAAGAATTGCCCCAAGCAGGTCCATGACCATTTTTATTGCTTTTTCTATATGGAGTTGAAGGAGCTGAGCCACCATAAATAGAACTACAACCCGTTGCATTAGCAACAATCATTCTTTCACCAAATAATCTAGTAATTAAAGTAATATAAGGAGTTTCTCCACACCCTGGACATGCTCCATGAAATTCAAATAAAGGTTGAGCAAATTGGATGCCTTTGGTATTTTCTCTATTTAAAATATTATCTTTATAACTTACTTTTTTGAATAAATAATCTGCATTTTCTTGCTCACCATGATCAAGCTCTTCACCTAGTGGTACCATCACTAAAGATTTTTCTTTGGTAGGACACTCATGCACACAAAGCTCACAACCTGTACAATCAAGCGGCGAAACTTGAATTTTGAAATTTAATTTTTGTTCTTTCACGCCTTTTGCATTTAAGCTGTGCTCTTTTACACCTGCTGGAGCATTGTTTAATTCTTCTTCATCAATCAAGAAAGGTCTGATAACTGCATGAGGGCATACTGAAGCACATTGATTACACTGAATACAATTAGTTTCTATCCATCTTGGCACCATAACACCAACGCCTCTTTTTTCATACTCAGTAGTACCATGCTCAAAACTACCATCTTCATAGCCCAAAAATGCCGAAACTGGTAAATCATCACCCTTAGCTGCATTCATAGGTTTTGCGATTTTTTCAACAAACTCAGTACCTTTATAAGCTATAGTTTCTTCTTTTGCTTCATTAGCTAAATTTACCCAAGAAGGATCAATATCAACTTTTACAAGTCCATCTGCACCTACATCAATAGCTTTATAATTCATTTCAACTATAGCATCACCTTTTTTACTATATGATTTATAAGCTAATTCTTTCATATATTTTTGCGCATCTTCAAAAGGAATGATATTAGCAAGTTTGAAAAATGCTGATTGCATAATTGTGTTTGTTCTACTACCTAGTCCTATCTCTCTAGCAAGTTTTGTAGCATTAATGATATAAAAATTAATTTCTTTTTGTGCTAAAACTCTTTTTACTGCATTTGGAATTTTTTCAATAGTTTCTTGCGCACTCCAAATACTATTTAAAAGGAAAGTTCCTCCTTTTCTAATACCTGCTAAAACATCATAAATTTCTAAATACGCAGCCACTGAGCATGCTACGAAATGTGGTGTAGAAACTAAATAAGTTGAAGTAATAGGTTTTTTAGAAAATCTTAAATGGCTTCTTGTATAACCACCTGATTTCTTAGAATCATAAGCAAAATAAGCTTGCGCGTAAAAGTCTGTTTTATCTCCTATAATTTTAATAGAGTTTTTATTTGCACCTACAGTGCCATCGGCACCAAGTCCATAAAATAAACACTCTATAGTACTTTCATCACCCAAAGAAATTTTCTCTCCCACAGGCAATGAAGTAAAGGTTACATCATCATTAATTCCTATGGTAAAACCATCTTTTGGATTTGCTTGATTTAGATTTTCAAATACAGCTAAAAGTTGGGCAGGATCAACATCTTTTGAAGAAAGTCCATATCTACCACCAACGATTAAAGGTGCTTTTTCTTTTCCATAATATGCACTTTTTAAATCCAAATAAAGTGGCTCGCCTAAACTTCCTGGCTCTTTAGTTCTATCTAAAACAGCAATTTTTTCAACACTTTGAGGCATTACATCAAATAAATATTTTAAACTAAATGGTCTATATAAATGAACTTTTAAAACCCCTACTTTTTCACCTTTGCTACTCAAATAATCTACAACTTCTTTTAAAGCTTCAGTCACTGAACCCATTGCTACAACAACACGCGTTGCATTTTTATCCCCATAATACACAAAAGGTCTGTATTCTCTTCCTGTAATTTTTGAAATTTCTTGCATATATTCATTAACAATATCAGGAACAGCTTCATAATATTTATTTGCCAACTCTCTTGTTTGAAAATAAATATCATCATTTTGAGCCGTACCTCTTGTTTTTGGATTTTCTGGATTTAGACAGGAATTTCTAAATTCCAATAAAGCCTTACGATCCAATAAGCGATCAAAATGTGCATAATCCATTACTTCAATTTTTTGGATTTCATGAGAGGTTCTAAAACCATCAAAAAAATGCATAAAAGGCACTCTACCTTTAATAGCTGCTAGGTGTGCAACACCTGCTAAATCCATACTTTCTTGCACAGAATGCGAACAAAGCATAGCAAAACCTGTTTGTCTTGCAGCATAAATATCTTGATGATCTCCAAAAATAGATAGCGCTTGAGATGCTAAAGCTCTAGCTGCCACATGAATTACTCCAGGCAAAAGTTGACCTGCAATTTTATACATATTTGGTATTTTTAGCAAAAGTCCTTGAGAAGCGGTATAAGTCGTGGTTAAAGAACCTGCTTGTAAAGACCCATGAACTGTCCCTGCTGCACCTGCTT
The DNA here is from genome assembly GCF_025771615.1 of Campylobacter sp. IFREMER_LSEM_CL292. Classification (NCBI taxonomy): domain Bacteria; kingdom Pseudomonadati; phylum Campylobacterota; class Epsilonproteobacteria; order Campylobacterales; family Campylobacteraceae; genus Campylobacter; species Campylobacter sp. IFREMER_LSEM_CL292. The sequence continues at coordinate 74,004 of NZ_JAKMQP010000005.1, read as the reverse complement.
CACTTTGCATTTCTACAACTTTAACTGGCACTCCAAAAAGATTTTTTTTGCCTTGAGAAGCCCATATATCAGTATAATCAGCCATAGGAGAGCTTGGAGTGATAGGATAAATTCCAGCAACCTCTGTAAATGCATAAGCAGCGTAAGCTGCTGCTTCATTACCATCCATCGTTTTCATTATTTTACTCATTTAATCTATCCTTATAATTAAATAATTACTTAAAGTCAATAACTACTTTATCTTTAATTGTCTTAAACAATAATAAAAATTTTTTATTATTTATAGGTATAGAGTTTAAATGGGAAATTATCGGATATTTCTTATATATTTTATGGCTTCATAGGTATTTTTAAAAAGCGGAATTTCAAATTTAGCTAAACTTTCTTTACTTTCATAACCACTACTTACAGCCACAGGAATAATATTGGCATTTTGAGCAGCTTTTATATCTAAATGAGTATCACCTACCATAAAAGCATTTTCTTTGTTTTTAGAAAGTTTCTTCAAAGCTAATAAAATAGGCTCAGCATCTGGCTTTGGACAAGTTACATCGTCTCTACCTATAATAACTTTAAAATGCTCTCCTATACCTAAATGATCAAGTAAAGGTTTAGAAAATTTAGAACTTTTAGTCGTAACAACAGCTAAATCAGCAAATAAACTAGCCTCATATACACTTTCTTTTGCCAAAGGAAGTAAAGAAGTTTGTTCTATATAGATTTTTTGATATACTTTTCTATAAGCATTAATATATTCACTTGTTTTCTCTTTTGCCACACCAAGCTTTTCAAAAGCTACATCCAAAGGAAAACCTATCAAAGCCTTAATAGCTTCATGATCTCTTAAAGGCTCATTAAAAGCTTTAAAAGCAGTATCAAATCCATCTAAAATGGCACTTGTAGAATCTATCAAAGTGCCATCTAAATCAAATAAAATTGTCTTTTTTAGCAAAGTTTATTCTTTAATAAAAAATTTTGCTTCAACGCGTCTATTTTGCGCACGACCTTCTTTGGTATCATTGCTTGCTTTTGGCTTTTCAAAACCATAGCCTTTAGTTACAATTTTTTCTTTAGCAACACCTGTTTTTTCAAGTTCCTTCGCTACGGCATTAGCACGCTCTAATGATAATTTTTGATTATAAGCCTTAGGACCTGTACTATCTGTATGGCCTTCTAAAATAGTATAGTATTGAGGATTTTCCTCTAAGATCTTACCTACTTCTTGAATTTTTTGAGCAAATTCTGGATTTATATTAGTCTGATCAAAACCAAAATGTCCCTCAAGGGCTATTGTTTTTTCACAACCTATATGATCAAGCAAAGCACCTTTTCTTGGTTCTGAACATGTTTTATCGATTTGTTTTACTTGTGGCTTTTCTTCAATTTGTTTTGTTTCAACATTAGGAGTTTTTGGAGCTTTATTGCCAAAATAAAAACTTAAACCAACACTAGAAATTAAATTATGTTCGCCATTGTTGAATTTAATTTGATCTCTTGCTTCAAGTCTTAAAGCTAAATCTTCTCCAAGCGCGAATTTAAAACCTGCACCATATTGAGCAAACATACCACTTTTATTTTCATAAGCCCCATGACTTAAATACTCATAACCTGTTCCTAATAATCCATATAAATACACATGATTAGCTAAATCAATTCCTTTAATAGCATTCACATAAAATCTCGAAACACTAGTATTTGTATGTGTATTATCATTTGGATTATTATATTTTGCATTATCATAATACTCTAAACCAAGTTCAGCTTGATCTATCCATAAATCATCATAGTGATAGCCAAATCTTAAGCCAACTCCACCATAATTTTTAAGATCTAAATTTCCTTCTGGTGTTGTATAGTTAAAGGTCGGGGTTATTTCTATTTTGCTAGCATCAAAAGCAAATAAAACACTAGCTAAACTAACTAAGCTTATAATTTTTTTCATAACAATCCTTATAAAATAAATTGAGCGATTATATAAAAAAGAAGATTAAAATAAAATAAGCCCCTTTGGGTAAGGGGCTTAAATTTACTACAAAAAGGAGGTTTCCCTGATCGGACCTTGGAATTATAAATATTTATTCTAAACAAAAAATCCTTTGATTTTAAATAAAATAAAAATATATGAAAAAAATATGATTTTTTTAAAAAAATAGAGAAAATGGATCCAAAATGGATCCAAAAAATATTAGCGTTTAGAGAATTGTGGGCTTCTTCTTGCTTTTCTGCGACCGTATTTTTTACGCTCAACAGTTCTGCTATCTCTAGTAAGAAGTCCTTTTGGTTTTAATAATGCTCTAAAATCTGCATCCATAGCAGCTAAAGCTCTTGAAATACCATGTCTTAAAGCTTCAGCTTGAGCACTGTAACCACCGCCTAAAGTTGTTGCTTTAATGTCCATAGAAGTTTCTTGCTTAGTTACTAATAAAGGCTGAACTACTTTTAATTTTATAGCTTCATGTCCGCCAAGCCAAGTGTTTAAATCCATACCATTAACGATGATTTTACCACTACCAGCTTTTACCCAAACTTTAGCTACAGCGGTTTTTCTTTTACCTGTTGCGTATGTTGTTGCCATGATTATTTTCCTTTATTAGCAATTTGAGCAGTATGAGGATGTTCGCTACCTGCATAAATTTTTAATTTTTTAAGCATAGCTCTACCTAGGTTTGTTTTAGGTAGCATACCACGAACTGCTAATTTATATAATTTAACTGGATTTTTTTCTAATAAATCACCAAATTTTTCACTTTTTACGCTTCCAAAATACCCTGAATGTCTGTGATATAGTTTATCTTCTGCTTTATTTGCACCTGTGAAAACTGCTTTAGAAGCATTGATAATGATTACATAATCTCCACAATCAACATTTGGAGTATAGCAAGGTTTATTTTTACCTCTTAAAATAGTCGCTACTTCTGTTAAAAGACGACCAAAACGCTTTCCTTCAGCGTCTAAAACGATCCATTCGCGTTTTACTTCGTTTGGCTTTGTTATCTTTGTCATCATCTTACCTTTGCCAAAAATTTTTTAAAAATGAGATTATAATTATTTTAGCTTAATTAATACTTAATTTAAGAATACTTAAAGTTTAAATGATATCTTTTTTATATTGTAACTTATTCTTATAATAGTTTATATTACAATTGTAATATAAAATACTTTATAAGGCGAAATAATGTTAAATTTATTTGCTAAACATAAAATAAAATTTGCTATTGCTTTTGTACTACCTATTTTAGCTTTTGGTTTTAATATTTATTAAAATACAAATAAAAGTGAAATTCATACAACTAACCCAAACAAACAAAATAACAAATATGAAATTTTAAAAGAAAAGTGCAACAGTGGGGATATTAAGGCGTGCTTAGATTCCTATCCTCTTAAATATAAAAAGCCCATACAAGCTAAATTAAATGGAAAATGGGGATTTATAGATAAAAACGGGGAAATAATAATAAATCCTATATTTGATAATGTTTCTAATTTTAAGGAAAATCTAGCAAGTGTTAATTTAAACGGAAAATGGGGTTTTATCAATGAAAGCGGAAAATTTATTACAGAACCTATATTTAATTATGCTTGGAATTTTAAAGAAAATTTTGCAAGTATTAGATTAAAGGAAAAATGGGGATTTATAAACAAGAATGGAAATATAGCCATAAAGCCTATTTTGATTACACTCTCGATTTTAATGAAAATCTAGCAGGCGCTAAATTAAATGGAAAATGGGGTTTTATAGATAAAAGTGGAAAAATTATATTAGATCCTATTTTTGATTATACTCTTGGTTTTAGTGAAAATATTGCAGGTATTAATTTAAACGAAAAGTGGGGATTTGCTAATAAAAACGGGGAGATAATAATAAATCCTATATTTGACAATATTTCTAATTTTAAGGAAAATCTAGCAAGTGTTAATTTAAACGGAAAATGGGGTTTTATAGATAAAAATGGAAAATTTGCAATAGAAGCTAATTTTGATAAAGTTTATAGTTTCAACCAAGGAATTGCAAAAGTCAAGTTAAATGAAAAATGGGGACTTATGGATAAAAATAGAAATTTTATAGTAGAACCTATATTTGATGATATAGATTATTATTAAACCTCCGCTATCTCCACTTTATCTTTTAAAACATATACCAAAAAAGCCTTAGTAGAAGTCTTGGCTAAGATTTTTTCTATGGCTTCTTTGTAAAGCAAAACTTGCTTTTTATGCTCGTTTAAATTTAAACCCGTTTTATAGTCTATAATGATAGCTTCATTATCATCAAATGCAAGCATATCAAGCTGTTTTTGCTCACCTTTATAAGTGATGATTTGCTCTTTTAGTAGCTTTTTACCCGCTAAAAGCGCGTTAAAGCTCTCATCTTTTAAAAGCATAGTAAGTCTTTTAAAAAGCTCATTAAAACCTTCATCATCTAAGTAAAAACGATATTTTTTATACACCATTTGCTTGCAAAATTCAAAATTACTTTTAGTATTAAAGTCAAAATATTGCAAAAACTCATGCAAAGCCAAACCAAAATGTATTTGCGTGCTTGAAAGATAACTTTTTACTTTAACTTCCTGCAAATTCACCTTTTGAAATTCTTCAAAGTTTTCTATTTGTTCTAAATTTTCTAAAGGCTCTTTTGTTTTTGAAAGCTGTTCTTCTATTATGCCTATTTGTTTTTCCTCATAGCCTTGAAAATAGCTCTTAAAGGTTTTAAAACTCTCATCATTTTTTATAATAAAAAGAGAGTTTTTAGCTCTAGTAAGTGCTACATATAGACAATTTATCTCATCTTCTACTTGAAGTTTTTCTTTTTTAGCTAAAAAGGTATTGTAATTTTGATCTTCAAGATGTTTTCTAGCACTGTGTCGGTATTTTACTTCCCAACCTTGCTCTAAATCATACTCAAACATTAAAGTTTCATTATCCGGAGCTTTTTTACTAAGTCTATCAAGTACGATTAAATTTTCAAATTCAAGCCCCTTAGACTTATGCACGGTCATAATACTTACTCCATCATCTTGAGCTTGTAAAGACTTCAACTCGCATGGAGCAAATAAAAAATCAAAAAAATTATCAAAAGTACTTGCATACTCTAAATATGCGATGAGATTAACATCGCTTAAATCAAGCTTTAAAACATGTACTAAGTATTTTAAAATCTCACCTACACTGCGGTTTAAATCAAGCGTTATAAACTCAAGCTCTTTTTCTAAAATACTACTTGCAAAGTACAAGCTAAACTCATCTTTAAGCACACAAGCCTTTGCATACTCAAAAAGCACTCTTACGCTAATACAATCCATCAAAGCTACATTGCTTTGCGTATAGGCTTTAATGTCATTTTCTTCAAGAAATTCTTTCATTAAAGTAGCGTCTTTGTTAATCCATACCAAAATGCAAATTTCACTGAGCTTTACGCCTTTTTCTAAAAGCTTTTGGATGATCTTTAAAACTTCTTTGCCACTTGCTTCATGCAAAGAACTTTTTGGTAGGATATGATTTTGCAAAACTTCCACATATCCACCTTCTTTAATGCTTTTTTGCAAAGTAAAGCTAGGATTTAAAAAGCTATCAAAAAATTTATCTTTAAAGACTTCATTTACATAATCAACAATGATCTTTTTACTACGATAATTAGTATCTAAATGCTCTAATTTAATTTGTGGAAAATCTTTTAAAAGCTTATCAAAAAGCTCTTTTTTACCCCCTCTAAAACCATATATGCTTTGCTTTTTATCCCCCACATAAAAAAAGCTTCTATTTTTTTTCACTCCCTCGCCTGAAACAAGCTCAGCAATGATGGGTTTTAAAATTTGATACTGCAAAACATTAGTATCTTGAAATTCATCGATTAATAAATGCGAAATATAACCATCAAGTCTAAAATAAATCAAATCTTTATTAGTTTCATCACTAATTAACTCATAAGTTTTTAAAGCTATATCTGAAAAAGTCAATGCATTTTGCTTAGCATTGTTTTCATTTCTTGCTTCTTTAAAATGCTTCAAAAGCTTTGCAAGCATACTAATGCGATAATTTTCCATTTGAGTAAAATACTCTTTTGCGCTTTGTAAAAACTCTGCTCTTTTTTGTAAAAATTCACTATCGATGACTTTTACAAAATACTTTTTATCTAAATCACAAATAATAGGTTTAGTAAAGAAATCTTCTATGTTTTCAAATTCGAAATTTTTTTGATAGTTTTTATCTGTGCTTAAATTTCTTGCATAAGCTATAAACTCACTTAAGCTTTTTTCTAAAAAAGTTTTATTTGGAAAATGTGCATTTTGTATAGATTTTATTTCACAAGATCTTTCATACAAGCTTTCAAGATTTTGCAAAAAATCACTTTTACTTTTTGTTTGGACAATGTAATAAGCTAAAGCTCTTAATTCTTCTTCGTCTAATTTAGAAATGAAATTTTTATAACTATCTTGACTTTCTATAATGTCAAAATCACTCATAAGACCTAAATTTAAAGCAAAAGAACGAATGATTTGTGAAAAAAAGCTGTCAAAAGTGTAGATATTAAGCTTAGATCTTAAAAACTCATCTTTGTATTTTTCTCTTAAAGCTATAAGCTCATCTTTGCTTTTACCTAGCATTTTCATAAGCTCATTACACTCTGCTTTATTCTCCCCATTTTCAAGCACATCAAATTCTAAAAAGGTTTTAAAAACTCTTTCTTTCATTTCGCTTGTAGCTTTATTAGTAAAAGTAAGGGCTAAAATTTCATTAATCTTAGCTCCCATTAAAACCAAAGCTACAAAACGCACACTTAATGCAAAAGTTTTTCCACTTCCTGCGCTAGCTTCCAAAGCTAAAAAAGGCTCAAAATGATAACTCAAAGCTTAAACTCCTTTTTATAAAGCATGGTATAAGGGCTGTAAGTATTGTCGTTTTTTTGATTAAAAAATTCTTTTTCCAAAGGTTCTTTAGCAAGCTCATTAAGCAAATCTTTAAGTTCTTGTACGCTCTTACTTTTAGCATTTTCATGTATGATTTTGATATTTTTTAGATCATAAAAGCAAGCTTTTGTATTTAATAAGGTATTTTGATTTTCTAATAAAAACTTATAAAAAGCAAGTTGATAAGATTTTTCATCTGCCTTACCACTTTTATAATCTATAATCAATCTTTCATTACCATTATTATCTACTCTATCTAAAAAGCCTATGGCGTGAATTTTCACTCCATTTTCTGCAATAAATTCTTTTCTTGGTGGATTAAATTCACATTTTTCTACCACATAACCTTGCTTAAAATGCTCATTTTCAAGTGTTTGGAATTCTTTAAATATAGTTTGTATTAAAGCTAAATTTAGCGCATCAACTCGGTATTGTTTAATGCTTTTTACCACTTGCATAAAAACTTCATAATCAAAATGATTTTTAGATTTTTGTGTATAATAAAGTTCTAAAGCCTTATGGATAAAACTCCCCAACTCATTTGCTCTAAGTGTATCGTCTAAAGTCTTTGGCTCTTTTAATCTTAAAACATATTTATAATAATAATCCAAACCATAATGCACAAGAAGATGAAATCTTGAAAAAGAAAGATCGTTTTGAAAATAATCGTGCTTTGCTTTAATATTTACAATAGGCTCAAGATTAAAAGTACATGGATAAGTTTGAAAATATTTCACATAAGCATTATTACTATAAGTCTTGTCTTCATAAAATGGAAGTTCAAGTTCGTTTAAAAATCTTGATTTGATTTTTTCTTCATTTTCCACATAAGAAATTCCAACTAATTTTGCCTTGGCTATTAAAGCATAATAATAATGTCTTTGTAAATTTTCTCTTTGAGCATGAGTGATAAGTCCTGCTTTTTTGCGAATTTCATTGTTTAAAAATAACTCGCTTGAAACTCTTTTTGGGATAAACTCATCATTAAAATCGACTATAATCACCCCGTCATATCTAAGTCCCCTACTTTCTAAAAGCCCCATTACAGTAACTTCACCACCACCAACACTGCTTAATTTTATACCATCAATTTGCATGAAAAATAATTCTAAAATTTGCACAAAGCTTAACTCGTGTGTTTTTACAAGCTCTTTGATAAAAATAAGCTCTTGATGTATATAATTTTTTAATTCCTCATCACTATCTTCTAGCAAATTAAAAATAAAATTCTCAAAAAAATCAAAAGAAATATTTTCATCAAAAAACTTTTTAAACTCTGTAAAATCAACACTAGAAGAAAAAAAATGTAAATTACACAAATGTTTGTTTAAATTACACCTTTCATAAAATTCTTCATCTTCTTCATACTCAAACTCATCATCTTTAGCACTTTCATACAAAGACTTTAATCTGTGATAAAAAAGTGTATTTTTAATACTTTCTCCACTTGCATAATTTAAAACATTGTTTTTATCATAAAGTCTTAAAATATCTACAAAATTCTCATCAGGTGTAATCACTACAATATCTTTTGCGCTTATACCGGATTTTAAAAAAGAATTAATTTTTTCAAAAACAAAAGCAGCTTGTAAAGATCTTAAATGAAAACTTTTATAACTAATTTTACTTTCTTTAAAAAAGCACTCTTCTTTTAAAATTGTTTTTTGATTTAAATCAAACAAATAAGCATAATTTGCCTTAAGAGAAAGTCCTTGTAAAAAGCTAAGAGTATTTAAAAAATCTTTATTAAATTTAGTGCAATTAAACTGCACTTTAAGAGGAAGTATTTCCTTAACTTTTAACAAAAGCTCTACTTCAAAGGCATTTAAAAAACCTTGAAAATCAAAAATAATCTCATCATAATTTTTTAAAAAATCACTATTAATTTCATAATCTAGCGGCAAAGAAATATCATCATATAGATTTTGCTCTTTTAACAAGGTAAGATAATTTTTAAAAAGTTCTTCTAAAATTTGCAAATGTTCATCATACTGAGCGTAAGCATCATGAAATTTTAATGAGTTGATATCTTTTTTTTCCAAACTAAGCTCTTTAAAGAAACTAAATAAATAAGCATTATTTTTTAAGAAAGCAAAAAAATTACTCGGTATTTTTAAGCTTTGCTCTAAATTTTTAGTTTGCTCACAAGCCTTTTTCATCAAAAGTAAACACTCATAGTGTGTTGCTTGAAAATGCGGAGAAAAAACTAACTTTTGTATAAATTCGGCTATACTCATAGCCGGTTCTACTAAACTATCAACCTGTAGTTTTTTCTCATAATACTTTCTTAAAGCTCTTAGTGAGCTAAATACAAAAAGTTTCATTATTTAGTCTGCAAAAAGAATTTAAAAAATCCTACACTATTTTCATCTTGAGTGATTTTTAAAAGTATTTGCCAAACACCTTTTTCTTTGATATTAAAATCAAACACCAAATCACTTCCTTCTAATCTTACTTGCAAATTCTCATCATTTACATTTGTATGTGGACGCGAAAGTAAAGTTTGGATTTGAAGCTTACTCAAGTCATAATCTTTTAAATTTTCAATTGCAATCCTAAGCTCATTTTGTCCTTCATTGATATAATAAACTTGATTTTTCTTATGCATAAAGCTTTCTTTGTCTTTAATGCTTAGCTTAAAATTTTCATCAAAAGTCTTTTGTCTGTTTTGAATTTCATTATAATTTAACTCTACATTTTGATAAGAATCAAAATAAAAATTATCTTCATACACAGGAGCCTTACTTGCAATAAAAATCGTAACAATACAAGCTATAACAATAAGCCCCAAAGAAATCAAAATACCATAAGGCCAAAATGTTTTCTTATTTTCCATTTTTATTTTCTCCTTTTGATTTTTCTTTGAACTAGCATTAAAATTGCAACACATAAAAATCCATAGATTAAAATTCTCATGATATTTAAAGTATCACGATTTGAATTTCCATAAAAAGGTTTTATATTAAAATAATTTGCTACTTGATCGGCTATATCTGCATAACCATTTAAAATAGCTGCATTATAAATATCTTTTTGTTTAGGATTTGCAAGTATAGGTAAAATTGTTCCTTTTTCAGGATAAGGACTCAAAACACCTTCTTTATCAAAAAAAGCCAAAGCATCATCGCTTGCAAGTATATCTACCTTATGTGAAGCTTTAGAAAATACAAGTAAAATATATGGCTTACTTAAATTAGCTTCATAATTTTTTAAACTTTCAAAATCTTTTTTATCACTTAATGCTAAAGCGATATTTACTCCAGTTAATTCATAAATTTGTCTAGAACTTGTAGTGATATTTTGTTCTATCGCAGTGTTTAAGATATTATCATTTAATAATATTTCAGCATGTAAAAAATTAGCAAAACAAATAAAAATGGCGGCTAAAAAACCGCCTTTAAATATATTTTTCATCCTATAAAAAGATGATTTGCAGTTAAAACCGACCAAGCAGTGATTCCAGCCGCTACAACTAAACCTGCTATGATTAAATACTCAAGAACTTTTGCCATAATCATTCCTTTATAATGATATGTTCTTCTCTTTTAGAGTCAAACATTTTAATTTGTTCTGCATTTTCTATTTTATAAGGTTTTTGCATAACATCTTGTTGTGTTTTTAGACCCAAAATAGTTAATCCTGCTAAAATCGATAATAATAAAATAGTTGCTATTAACATTCCGCTAACGCCTGAAAGTGAAAATACACATCTGTTTGAATTTTCCATTATTCGCCCCTTGAAAGAGAAATCACATATTCGCCGACCGCTTCTTTTTGAAGCTCATTTAACAAGCCATTGTTAAAATGAGGCATTACACCTATACTACCTGCTTTACCACGATTTAAAACATCTACTACAAATTCTGCACTACCATATTTTGTTAAATCTGGAGCCACTAATTGACCATCAATAGTTCCTTTTCCATCTTCACCATGGCATACTGTACAAGTGACAAATAATTCTTTTCCTTTTGCCACAAGTTGAGGATTTTCAGTTTTTTTAATTGCTGAAATTTCAGAAGCAACATAAGCGGCAATTGCAGGAATATCAGCTTCATCTATACCATTATCTGCTGCACTTAACATCTCACCCATAGGATAATTTAAGCCCTTAGAACCTTTAGTAATTACTTCTATAAGTCCCTCTTCTGAACCCCAAACATTAAGATTTTGAGCTTTTCCATTGATACCATCACCTGTAATACCATGACAAGAAGAGCATTGAACTAAAAAGATATTTTTACCCATTTCTTGCTTATCTTCATTGTTTAAATTTGCAAATTTTTGTGCAAATTTCTCATTATGCGCTTGCACTTCTTTATTATATTGACCAATTTGAGAATAACTATTTAAAGGATACCCCCAAAGAAAATACCATATACACCATACTATAGCTAAGAAAAATACCACAGCCCAGCCAAGTGGTATAGGATTTTTATATTCACCTATACCATCCCAACTATGTTCACTTAGCTCACCCTGACTTTTTTCTTCTTTCATACTTTTAAACAATTTTCCTACCACAACAAGCGTAATCAATATGATAAGAATTGCTCCAATAAAAGATAATAAATTAACATTATCTTGTAAGTTCAACCATTGCATTAAGCACTCCTTTTATTTTGCTCTAAAACACGATCGCCAATTTCATCATGTAATGCTAAATCAGCATATTTTTCATAGTTTCTTCTACCTGTTTTTTCAGATCTATACAAATGAAACCAATAAGAATACAAAACTACCACTAAGAATACTACAAGGGCAAAAAAACCATAAGCTTGCAACTCTCTTATTAGTTCTAAATCCATAATTTTTCCTATTTCAAGCTATTAAGATACGCAATCAAAGCGACAATTTCTCTAATTTCACCTCTAGCAAACGCATCTTTAACATCTTGATTTTTCATTTGATCTACTATAGCTTGGGCTTCTGCTTTAACTTCTGCTTGAGCTTCTTCCCAAGTACCAAGTTTTGTACCATTTTCAACATCATAAGGAACATTGAAAACTTTTTTTACAGTTAGTGCCTCTGCATAAGCTGTTTCTATATTTGCATTATTGCTAAACATATGTTTGTAAGCTGGCATAATAGAACCAGGAACAACTGAAACTGGATCCCACATGTGATTTTCATGCCAATCTGTAGTTCTAAAATTACCTATACGCAATAAATCAGGTCCAGTTCTTTTTGAACCCCATAAAAATGGTCTATCATAAGCATATTCACCGCTAACTGAATACATACCATAACGATCTGTTTCTGATTTAAAAGGACGAATAAGTTGTGAATGACATGCATTGCAACTTTCTTTAATATAAGCATGGCGTCCTGCAAGTTGTAAAACCGTATAAGGCTTTTTACCTTCAATTGGTCTTGCATTTTGAGCAAAATCAGGTAAAACTTCCACAATACCTGCATATGCGATCACTATAAATACTGCCACAGCAAAAAAGAATGGATTTTTTTCTAACCAACTAAACATATTTTTCCTCCTTATGCTGCCATAGGTGAAGCACTTTTTGGCTCTTTATCAAGCACTCTACCCACTGAAATTGATTTATAAATATTATAAACAAACATGAAAAATCCTACTAAGTACAACAAGCCACCTACAGCTCTAATCCAATAATAAGGAATAATAGCTTCAACAGTATCAATGAAAGTATAAAGTAAGTTACCATACTCATCTGTAGCTCTCCACATCATACCTTGAGTAATACCTGCTATCCACATAGAACTAAAGTACAATACTATACCTGTAGTTTGGATCCAAAATTGAGCTTCCATTAGCGATTTACTATATAATTCTCTTTTAAACATTCTAGGCACCATGTGATAAAGCGCAGCCATAGTCATAAAGCCAACCCAACCTAAAGTACCATCATGAACATGTCCTGGAATCCAATCTGTAAAGTGTGCTAATGCATTAACTGATTTAATAGAAAGAATAGGACCTTCCAAAGTTGAGAACATATAAAAAGTTGAAGCTAAAATCATAAATTTGATTAATGGGCTTTCTCTTAATTGACTCCACTCACCTTTCATAGTAAGTAAGATATTAATTGCTGAACCCCAAGAAGGTAAAATAAGAACGATTGAAAAAACTGAACCCATAGTTTGCATCCAATCAGGCACTGTAGAATAAATCAAGTGGTGTCCACCTGCCCATAAATAAACAAACATTAAGCCCCAAAATGCAAATAAAGATAATTTGTATGAGAAAATTGGTTGTCCACTTTCTTTTGGTAGAAAATAATAAATTTGAGCAATGATACCAACAGTGAATACAAATGCAACTGCATTGTGTCCATACCACCATTGAACTAATGCATCATTTGTCCCTGCATACATAGAAACACTATGCCACCAATCACCCATTCCACTCACAAAATAAGTAGGCACAGCCATATTGTTAAATAAATAAAGCATTGCTATACCTAGGAAAGTAGCTATATAATACCAAAGTGAAACATATAAAGTTTTTTCACGGCGAATTCCAATAAGCCCAAAAATACTTACACCCCATAAAACCCAAACTAAAACTACCAATATATCAAGCGGCCATTCAAGCTCTGCGTATTCCTTTGAAGTACTAACACCTGCAAACAAAGTAATAACAGCTATAATCATAGTGATCATGTAAAGCCAAAAATGCAATTTACCAATGAACATTAAAAAGCTTGATTCTGCCATACTAACTTTTAGCACACGCTGACCAATATAATACCAAGTAGCCCAAATTCCTGAGAGCATAAAACCAAAAATTACACCTGAAGTGTGCAATGGTCTAAGTCTTGAAAAAGTACCATACTCACCGGCTAAATAATTTAAATCCGGATAAGCCATCTGAAAGGCAATAAGCGTTCCAATAGCCATACCAATAACACCAAACAATAAGGTAGCAAACATAAAATATTTAGCAACCGTATAGTCATAGTTTAATGCATTTCCTGGGTGCATTTCCTCTCCTTAAGTTTTTTTCTGCAATTATGCGATCTTTATATTATACGATACTTAATATCTTTTTTAGCTTAAACTATGTCTAATTATTTATTATTTATTAATAAATTATCGCGTAAAAACAAAGCCTATATAAGAAAAATACACACCATAACAAAAAATTAAAATATAGGAAATTAAACTAGCTATTTTTTGAAATTTTTCATTTAATGTTTTAGAAAAATACGCAAGAAATATCAATGCTGGTAAAGTTGAAAAACCAAAAACAAGCATAATTAAAGCCGATAAATACACACTTTGCACACTCATTCCAAAGGCTATATAAAAATACACCAAACCACAAGGCACAAAGCCATTTAAAAATCCTAAAAAAAGAGTACTCCTGAAAGATTTTTTTTGAATCAATCTAGAGATGTTTTTTTTAATTACGCATTCAAAAAATAAAGAATTTTCAAAAAAACTTAGAAATTTTCCTTTAAAAATCAAAGCAAGTGCTAATGCTATCATAAAAATTCCAATTATAAAAAACATTATGCCTTTTGAAAATTCACTAAATGAAAGCAAGCTTCCAAAAACTCCAAAAAATATACCCAAGCAAACATAAGCAAAAATTCGAGATAGATGATATGAGAAAATTAAAAGAAAAAAAGGGAGTTTGATTTGCTTTGAAAGCTGAGTATAAGCTAAAACAAAACCTCCGCACATTCCATAACAATGCCCAAAACTAGAAAGAAAAGCTATACTCGCTAAAGCAATAAAATCTAAACTCACAAAAGCTCTAAAAATTCTTTAAAAATATACTTGCTCTCATGTGGCCCTGAAGAACTTTCTGGGTGATGTTGCACCGATATAATAGGATAATTTTTATATCTCACACCCTCTACATTATCACCAAACAAATTTCTATGAGTAATAGTTGCAACCTCTGCTATTTCTTCAGGAATATTATAATTATGATTTTGTGCTGTAATTTCTACTGTGTTATTAGTAAGGTTAATAACAGGATGATTTGCTCCATGTTGGCCGAATTTCATTTTATAAGTTTCATAACCAAAAGCATTACTTAAAAGTTGATGCCCTAAACAAATACCAAGCATAGGAATTTTAGCTTCTGCTAGTTTTTTAATCTCTGCGATTTCATCTTTTAAAATTTTTGGCTCACCTGGTCCATTTGATAAAAATACACCATGAATTTTACCTTTTTGATATAAATCAATCAAATCTTTTGCCTTGGTATTATAAGGAAAAACTTCCACCTCAAGTCCAACACTTACAAGCTCATTTAAAATATTTTCTTTTACACCATAATCAATCACAGCTACTTTTTTACCATTTGCTTTTACATTCTCATAAGCTTTGTTGCTATGATCCCAAGCACCTTTACTATGTTTATAAGAGCTTTTAGTGCTAACCTGTGCTACATAATTTACCTCATCAATTTTAGCACTAGAAAGAAGCATTTTTTTAAGCTCTTCTTTGTCCTTAATTTCAGTAGATATTACCGCTCTCAAATTTCCTTGATCTCTGATCATTTTAACTAAAAATCTAGTATCAATTTCACAAAGCCCTATTTTTTCATGCTTTTTCAAATAAGCACTTAAAGAATCATTGGCTCTAAAATTAGAATAATCTTCATTTAATTCTCTTATAATCATTCCGCTAGCAAATACATCTTTACTTTCATTATCTTCATCATTAATACCAACTATACCAATTTCTGGCATTGAAAATACTACAAACTGACCTGCATATGATGGATCAGAAATAATTTCTTGATACCCCGTTAAAGAAGTATTAAAAACAAGCTCTCCAAAAAAAGTTCCACTTTGTCCAAAAGCCTTTGCGCTTAAAAAAACATCATTTTCTATATAAATATATGCTTTCATAAAAGTCCCTTTTTTCTAAGCTCTTCTTGATATAGCTTTTCAAATACCAATTCATATTCTTCAGAACCTGGAATAAGTTTTCTTTTATAATTTGAAATTTTTTCATAGACTAAATCTTCTAAATTTTCATACTCTTTTAAATAAGACATAATACTTGAAAAAATGAGATTTTTCACGCGATTTTCTGACACATTGTAGTTTATCAAATCTTCTTCCACTAAATTTTCTAAAATTTTATGAGAAAGATTATTGTATCTATCTTCACTATCGAGCATAAATTTAAACTCATTTGCTAGTTTTTTCTTAATCATCCAAAACATACTTTTTCTATCTATTTGCATAAACTCAATTTCATCTTCTTGGCTTTCTAAAATTTCTTTTGCTTTTTCATCAAGTTTACGCTCATTTAAAACATCTATTTCTATAATTTCTTTTGCTGTTTTTAAAAGTTTTTGACTATCATCTTTAATTTTAACAAAAGAAGAATGCATTAAATCAAGTATTATTTTATTTGCTATATAAGGTATATGAGCTGGTTTGATACGCATTTATTCACCTTTTTATTTTTATTTTGAAATAATACTAAAAAAAAGGTAAAAACTGCTTAAAACTTACTGCGAACTTGCATTTTGATCTAAATTTTTCAAAAGTAGTGTTAAATCGGAAGCTTTTTTTGGATCCATCTTGGCCATAATGGATGAAATTTTTCTAGGATCTAGCGAAAGTAGAATTTTTGAAGCCTCATCCGGTTCCATTTCGCTTAATATACCTGCCACGGCCACATCTTTCATTTTAGCATAAATTTCTGTGATACGCCCCATGGTTTTATCATTAATAACTTGAAGATTTTGTTTAGTCGCTTCTAATATACGCTCATTTTGCTCTTTTAAACTTTTTATTTGCTCTAAACTTGCATTAACATCAGCTTCTTTTTGCTCCAAAGCTTGCATTTTTTCTTTTTGCAAAGCTTCAAAAGAAGCTCTATAAGCCTCTAAACTTTGTCTTGCTTCATCATATTCTCTAATTTGCTCTTGCATTTGCTCTTTTCTTGCTTCAAAATACTGCTCGCAATTTTGCTGTGCATTTACAAAATTTAAGAAAATCAATAAAAATATTATTTTTTTCATCATTTATCCTTATTAAAATGTCTTGTTATAGCAAGTTCATCTATAAATTTTTCTTCTTCTTTTTGTAAAGCTTTTTGGATTTTTTTTAATTCTTCATTTTCTAAAACCTTAATTTTTTCAAATTCCAAATGAGCCTTTTTGTATAAATGTTGATGATGTGCAAGTTCTTTTTTAGTTAGATCTAATTTTTGTTTAATTCTTTGCTTACCCTCTCTTGCAATCTCTTGCATTTTTAAAGACGATCTTAACAAAGCCACCGAACCTTTATCAGCCAAAGTCAAGCTTTCGCATGTTTTTAAAGCTTCTTTAAATTCTTCTTCACACAACAAAAGCTTTTGTCTTGTTCTAGTCAAATTTGCCTCTGCTTTATCAAGCTGTTGTTTTCTAAGCTTAATCACAGAAGAATATTTGCTTTTCATAAAATGATAGTATCTTCTCTTTCAGGACTTGTGGAGATATAACCTACTCTAACGCCACTTAATTCTTCCAAACGCTTAATGTATTTTTTAGCATTTTCAGGTAGTAAATCATAATCTCTAATCCCTGCAACTTTATCCCAACCTTCCATTACTTCATAAATAGGCTTAGCGTTTTCTAAATCACAAGGTACATAGTCTATTTCTTGTCCTTTATATTCATATGCTTTACAGATTTTAACACTTTCAAAACCATCTAATACATCAAGTTTCATTAATGATAAAGTATCTAAGCCATTTAATCTTGCAGTATATCTTACCGCAACTGCATCAAACCAACCACATCTTCTTTTTCTACCTGTGCTTACTCCGATTTCTTTACCAATAAGTCCTATTTTTTCACCATCTTCACCTAAATCTTCACTTGGAAAAGCTCCATTTCCCACTCTTGTTGTGTAAGCTTTTACTATGCCTATAACTTTTCCAATTTCTTTTGGATTTAATCCCAAACCACTTAAAGCTCCAGCTGAAATAGTCGTTGAACTAGTTACATAAGGATAAGTTCCATGATCAATATCAAGCATTGATCCTTGCGCGCCTTCTAACAATACTTTTTTATCCTCATCTAAAGCTTTCCAAAGCATTCTTGTAGTATCTGTAATATATGGCGCTAGCACTTCTTTAAAGCGTTTTAAATCTTTTAAAATTTCATCATGACTAGGCATTGCAATACCTAAAACATCAAAATAAGTTTTTTTAAGTTCAAAATCTTTCATTAAATTTTCACAAAGTTTTTCAGGCTCTAGCAATTCCCCTACTCTATGTCCATTACGACTTATTTTATCTTCATAGCTTGGCCCTATGCCTTTGCCTGTTGTTCCTATAGCTTTATCGCCTTTAAGTCTTTCTCTTGCTTGATCAATCAAAGCATGATGATTTAAATTTAAATGAGCTCTATCGCTTATAAATAATCTTCCTTCTAAATTTTCAAATTGAGCCATTTCACTAATTAATACATCAGGATTAACTACAACTCCATTACCTATAACATTAATACATTGCTTATTTAAAACACCTGATGGCATTAAATGTAAAGCATATCTTATACCATCAACCCATATAGTGTGACCTGCATTATGTCCACCTGCGCTTCTGCAAACATAATCATAATTTTCACATAGTTTATCAACTATCTTACCCTTACCCTCATCACCCCATTGGATACCAACGACAATATCTGCTTTACTCATAAAAAACTCCATTTTGACTTAAATTTGGCGAGAAGGTGAGAGAATCGAACTCCCCAAAAAGTAGTCAACTACCCTTTCATCTGATTTGAAGTCAGTGGCCATCACCAGATAAGCTAACCTTCCAAAAATGATATTATATCTTAATATTTTTAATTGAAACAAAAATTAAACATATGAAATTATAAGCGTGTAAAAATACTTTGAAATATTATATTTTTTAGTTATAATGTTTGTTTTTCAGTGTCAAGTTTTGACAATTACAATTTTTGGATATATCAATGCATTCTTTCAAACAATCTTTTTTTATAAATTTTTGGGATAATTCCAAAGGCATGATTATACTTGGAATTTTAAGTGCTATTTATTTTGGAATTTTTGGTAGTGTTTGGGCTGTTACAGGTGAAATGACACGCTGGGGTGGAGAAATTTTAGAATTTTTTGGTATGGATTTAAGCTCCTACACTTACTACCAAAAGCAAAATTTAAGTGGCAGTCCCTTAACAAGAATTGATGGTATCATGCTCATAGGTATGTTTATAGGATGCTTAGTAGCTGCATTTTTAGCAAATAAATTTAAATGGCGTTTGCCTGCTAGCAAAATTCGAATTTTTCAAGCTATTATAGGAGGAATTTTATCAGGCTTTGGTGCAAGACTTGCTTTTGGTTGTAATTTAGCAAATTTCTTTACAGGTTTACCTTATTTTTCTTTACATACTTGGGTTTTTACTTTATTTATGATTTTAGGAATTTATCTAGGTGTTAAGGTTTGTAATCTTGCCTTATTTAAGCCAAAAGCAAAGTTACAACGCGTTTGCAAAGAAAATCAAAAATTAAAAACACAAAATAAAATTTCAAAAATATATTTTTACATAGGACTTGGTGTATTTATAATTTTTATAACTTATGTTGTATTTATACTACAAAAACAAAATATTGATATTATAAAAACAAAGAAAGTTTTTTTCCTTTAGCGTTAATATTTGGTTTTGTTTTTGGTTTTATCATTTCTAGGGCTCAAATTTGCTTCACTTCTTGCTTTAGAGATTTATTTTTATTTGGTAGAGACAATGCTATAAAAGGCGCTTTAATAGGTATGATCATAGCTTGTTTAATAGCTTTTGCTTTTATATTACAAGGGCATACTAGTAAAGTAATAGAAATATCACCAAACCTTGCTATAGGTGCTTTTTTATTTGGATTTGGAATAGTTTTTGCCGGAGGATGCGAGTGTGGTTGGATGTATAGAGCTTGCAAGGGACAAAGTCATTTTATTATAGTGGGTATTGCCAATATCATCGGTACTATGATCTTAGCTTTAAATTATGATCATTTCCCAAAAATACTAACAAATGGTATAAAAATTCATCTTTTAAATGATTTTGGTTATTTTAATGGCTTATTAATCAATTTAGCTTTGTTTGCTATTTTATTTTTGTTTGTTTTAAAATTTAAAAGATTATTCTTCCAACACAACAAAGGAAAATTATGATTATTCATTATAGTTTAAATTTAGAAGGTGAGGCATGCCCATATCCTGCTATAGCTACCATTGATGCATTAAAAGAATTAAAATCAGGTGAAGTCTTAGAAATTTTATGTGATTGCCCACAAAGTATTAATTCTATACCTCAAGATGCGAAAAATCGCGGATTTGAAATTTTAGAGATAGATCAAGATGGACCAACGCTTAGATTTTTAATTCAAAAACCTTAAAAATTAGATTTGAGTATTTACTCAAATCTTTATATTTATACGATATTTTTCTATTAAATTTTCATCCAATATCACTCCTATACCCACAGCATCATTGACTTCAACTATACCATCTTTGCAAGGGATTAAATTTTTCACCAAATGAGTAAAAAGCACACTTGTTGATTGAGAATACTCTATCAAATTACAATATTTAGTACTTGCTAGAAACTGCACCGTAGCAGCAAGTAAAATTCCTGTAGAAAAACCATGCGGGACTAAATCACAACCATATTTTAAAGATATTTTTTCAATTTCTAACATAGTGTCAAAACCACCGCATCTAGTAATATCAGGTTGCACAATAGAAACTTTTGACTTTTTAATAAAATTTTCAAACTCATTTAGCGTGTAAAAACTCTCTCCACCCGTAATCTTACAAGGTAAGTGTTCGCTAAGTCTTGCATAATCATAAAAATTATTTGCACCAACTGGTTCTTCTATCCACTCTAAGTTATATTCTTCAATTTCCAAAAATCTTTCTCTTGCATAAGAAAAATTTTTCCAAAGCCCTACTAAGTCAATACTAAGTTTAATATCATCGCCCACTGCACCTCTAATATTCTTGATAATCTCTTTATCAGCTAATGCATTATTACCAAAGCCTGCACCACCAAATTTTAATAGTTTAAAACCTTCTTCTTTTAAGTATTTTACTCTAGAAATATTTTCTTCCATATTTTCACTCGGAATAAAAGTAGCGTATGCATTTAAAAAGTCTTTTCTTTTTCCACCAAGTATAGTAGCTACACTTACACCATAAATTTTTCCAAGTAAATCATATAAAGCAATATTTATTGCACTTAAAGCACAAATTAATGCTCCGCTAAGTCCATAATACGCACTTCCCTCAATCAAATCATCCATAATCTTCTTAATATTTCTTGGATCTTGTCCTATTAAAATTTCACTTAAATTTCTGCAAGATCCATGAGTACTAGGTTGCTCAAACATTATCTTTAAAACTGCCGCAGCACTATCACTTTCTCCTATTCCATAAAGATTATTATCTGTATAAATTCTTAATATAAAGGCATCTTCACCCCACTCACAAGACTCATCAAAAGTTTTTGTCCTTAACCATATAGGTTCAACCTTTGTAATTTTCATTATCCATCCTTTTTATCCATTTAATAAGCCCATAAAAGCTAATAGCAAGTATTACCAAAAAAGGAGCAGCACTCAAAACAACTGCAACTTTTAAGGTATTTAAATCTGCATTTATATAAAGCATTGCTAAAGGAATTAATCCAAGCATAATACACCAAAAAACTTTTAAATATTTACTAGGATTTTCACTATCTATTTTTGTGCTTACACAAGAAATAGTAAATGCAGTAGCATCCATATGAGAAGCCAAAAATACCATCATAAGCAGGAAATAAAAAAGAGCAAAAATAGTACCAAATGGTAGTGTTTTTATCAATGCTACCACTCCAGCTTCTCCAGCATTTGAACTAATAAAATTTGGAACATCTAAGATTCCACTTTGAAAAATATCTATTGCATATGAACTCAAAACTCCAAAGAAAAACCAAGTCCCAATACATCCACCCACAATAAGACCAAAAATTACTTGACGAATGGTCCTTCCTTTAGAAATTTTTGTCACAAAAATACTAACAGCAGGAGTGTAAGTAATCCAATAAAGCCAATAAAAAACTGTCCAATCAGAATTAAAGCTACTTACACCAGTAATATCATTATATAAGCTCATTGAAACATAATTACTAAAAAATACCCCTATACTATTTATTATATTATTTAATATAAATACACTATCTCCTAAAATAAATACCAATATTGCAAACACAAAACACAAGATACAAGATATTTTAGCAAGTTTTGCCATACCACTTGATAATCCAACAAAACTAGAAAAGGTAAAAACAGCTGTAACAATAGCTAAAAGAATAAATTTTAAATAAAAACCATCATTAATATCAAAAATTCCAGAAAGTCCAGCACTAATTGTAATTATAGAAAGGGTTGTAGTAAGCACAAGTCCACCAAAAGTACTAAATAAAAACACAACATCGATGATTTTATCAAGCACTATATTTTGATTAATATGCAAGATATTTGCTATTAAACTTGAAATTTTTAAATTTTTATTTTTAAAAATATAAAAATGAAAACACATTGCAATAGAACTTAAAGCATATACAGCCCAAGGCGTAATACCCCAATGCAAATACACAAAAGAAGTTGCACTTCTTAAAGCTTCTGTAGATTTTGGAGTAATATTTAATCCAGGTGCTAAATAATAATATGCCCATTCCATAAATGCCCAATACATAGTAGCAGATCCAAGTCCTGCACAAATAAACATAAAAATCCAAGCAGTATTTGAATAAGGATTTATCCCATCGCCTAATTTAATATTACCTATTTTAGAAAAAGCCAAGTAGAAAATAAAAACTACACAAATAAACTCAAAAAGTTGAACAAATGAGCCAAACATATGTGTAAGCTTACTAAAAAGAAAATTTGCTACTTCTAAAGCTTTACTAGGATTTATAAGTAAAATTACAATCACCATAAAAACCGCCAAGATAGATGTCACTATCAAAAATAAATCATAAGTTTTTTGATTATTTTTTTGCATAAATCTCCTTTTTGTTTCAAGTAGTAAATATATAGTATTTTCTTATTTTAAAATAAAACTTAAAGAAACTTTTATCATAAATGCATTAAAAGCCATACCTTAGTATTTTCAAATATTTTTTACTATAATAAAAAATTATTTAATCAATAAATTATTGCTACTAAAATACACAAATAAATAATGTTATTTCTCAAAATACAAAAATATTTAAAAAAATATCTTACATTGAAATTAAACACAAAAAAGGAGGAATACATGTGGCAAGGGAGAAATGATGGTGATGAAATTATCCATAAACGATTATTTAAATGTTTAAATCACTCTTCAAATAATAAATTATTAGGCTTTTGTTCATCATTGGGCGTGCAGAGAAATAATGGTAGAATTGGAAGTGAATTAGCACCAAAAATTATAAGAAAGAATATGGCAAATTTTGCTATACATGATGATTTTGATTTTGATGATTTAGGGGATATTGAAAATTTTGATACCCTAGAATTAGGCGATGAACTACTTTATCACAAGTGCTTAGAAATTTTACATAATAATCATTATGGTGTAATTTTAGGAGGTGGACACGAAACATCTTTAGCTTGTATTAAAGCGCTTTTAGATTACAAAAAAAGTGTAGGAGTTATAAATTTTGATGCACATTTTGATGTAAGAATTCAGGAATTACATACTTCTGGAAATTCTTTTTACAAAGCTTATGAATATGCAAAAGAAAATAATTATAATTTTTCTTATCTTTGCTTGGGTGCAAGTAAATTATCTAACACAAAAGCACTTTTTCAAACTATGGATAATATGAAAGCAAGTTATGTTTTAGATACTGAATTTGAAAAATGTATAGAAGTCATTAAAAATTTCTTAAAACAAAATGAAGTTGTTTATTTAAGTATTGATATGGATGTATTTTCACAAAGCGTAGCTCCTGCTGTAAGCGCTCCTGCTGTTTTTGGTATCAATTTAAAAGAAATTTTAACTCCGATAAAAATTATTTTTGAAAGCAAAAAAGTTGCTTTAGCAGATATTTGTGAATTTAATCCTAAATTTGATATAGACAATCACACTGCAAAAATCGCTGCTTATCTAGCATATTTTTTATTAAGTAAAGGAATGATATGAAATTTGATAGTTTAAGTGTATTAGCTATTAGTATCGGGGTTTTATTGTTTGGTATGTTTTTGAAAAAACGTTTTTTAATCTTAGAAAAATTTTGCATTCCCGCACCAGTTATAGGTGGATTTTTAATCAGTATAATCATTTGGATTTTAAGTTTTATTGAGATTAAAGTTGATTTTGATACAAGTTTACAAACTCCTTTAATGGTAGCTTTTTTACCGTAATAGGATTAAGTGGAAGTTTTAAACTCTTAAAAGTAGGAGGAAAAGTACTTTTAATCTATCTAGGTTGTTGCTGGTTTATGGCTTTAATGCAAAATTTTATCGGCATTTCCATGATGAGTTTATTCGATTTAAATAAACTATATGGAATTTTATGTGGTGCTGTTTCTTTGGAAGGAGGACATGGAAATGCTATAGCTTTTGGAGGTATGGTTGAAGAATTAAGTGGCTTAAATAACGCTAAAGTTTTAGCAGTGGCAGCGGCAACCTTTGGACTGATTTCAGGGTCTTTGCTCGGAGGTCCTGTAGCAAAATATCTTATAAATAAACACAAATTAAAAATCACAACTAATCAAGATATTAAAGATATAGATCCTCTAAAGCATGAAATTCACAATGCAAATTATAAAGATTTTTTAAAATCTTTATTTTTAATATTATGTATTATGTGTATTGGACTTTTTTTAAGTTCCAAATTTACACAATATAGCGGCTATTCTTTGCCTAGTTATGTTGGTGCCATGCTTGTTGCTATTGTTGTAAGAAATATTAATGATTCTTTTAATATTTTCAAGCTAAATCAATATACAATAGATACTATAAGTGAATTAAGCCTTGGTATTTTTTTAACTATGGCTATGATAAATTTAAAAATAAACGAACTAAGTGCTGTTGCTACACCTCTTTTTATTACTTTGATTGTGCAAGTTTTAGCTTTACTATTCTTTGCAATTTTTATAGTTTTTAGATTATGCGGAAAAAATTATGATAGTGCGATTATGTGTGCCGGACTTATGGGACATGGTCTAGGTGCAACACCAAATGCAGTAGCAAATATGAATGCAGTTTGTTCTAGATATAATTTAACTTCAAGACAAGCTTTTTTAATAGTACCTTTATGCGGTGCTGTTTTAATTGATATTGTTGCAATACCTTTAAATACTTATTTAATTAATATTTTTTCATAGTTACTCTCGCATATTGCGAGAGTATTAGAGATGTTTTAGCATTGTTTCATAAGCTGCTTTAGTTCCTGGGCGAACTTTAGTTACCATGCTCACTAAAATAATCACAACAGAAGCAGCTAAAAATCCTGGAATGATTTCATAAATAGGAAAATCAAGCCACTCTGCTAAGAAATTTTTATATACTACAACTACAACTGCACCGGTAATCATACCTGCAATAGCAGCATATCTAGTCATTTTTGACCAAAATAACGAAAAGAGCATTACAGAACCAAAACTTGCTCCAAACCCTGCCCAAGCATAAGCTACTATACTTAATACGCTTGAGTTTTTATCAGTAGAAATAATAAAAGCTATCACAGCTACTGCTAAAACACCAAATCTACCCAAAGTCATCACTGTTTTATTGGACGCTTCTTTGTTAAAAATTCTTTTATAAAAATCCTCTGCTATAGTTGAACTTGAAACAAGCAATTGCGAACTTGCTGTGCTCATAATGGCTGCCAAAATAGCACTTAATAAAACACCTGCTATCCAAGGATTGAAAAGCAATTGCGACATTACGATAAAAATCTTTTCAGGATCTTGCAAACTAAGCTCAAATTTACTCACATAAGCTATACCTAAAATACCTATCAAACAAGCTCCAATTAAAGATATAACCATCCAAGAAATTCCTACAAAAGTAGCAGTTGGAATATCTTTAGTTGATCTTATAGACATAAAACGCACCAAAATATGTGGCTGACCAAAATACCCAAGCCCCCAAGAAAGCGCTGAAACTATACCCAAAAAGCTTAATCCTTCCCCCATAGAAAAAGTATTTGGCTTAATTTCTTTGACTATATTAACAGCTTCACTAAAGCCACCCAAATGATAAATCATCACTATAGGTACGATAATCAAGGCGCTCATCATTAATAAACCCTGAATCAAATCCGTCCAACAAACTGCCTTATATCCACCCAAAAATGTATAAGCAACTATAATCACAGTTCCTGTAGTAAGTGCATAATCATATTGGATTCCAAAAGTTGCTTCAAAAAGCTTTGCTCCACCTACAAGTCCTGAAGAAACATAAAAAGTAAAGAATATCAAAATAACAATAGCACAAACCACTCTTAATATATGCTTATCATCATCAAACCTTGTCTCAAAATAATCAGGTATGGTAATAGAATTTGCAATCACACTAGTATAAATTCTAAGTCTTTTTGCTACAAAAGCCCAGTTTAAAAATGCTCCTATACTAAGCCCTATTGCAATATAACTTTCAGCTAAACCACTTACATATAAAGCTCCTGGTAAACCCATTAAAAGCCAACCACTCATATCAGAAGCTCCAGCACTAAGTGCTGAAACTACCGGCCCCATAGAACGACCACCTAAAAAATAATCCTCTGAGTTTTTATTTTGTTTATAAAAATAAAATCCAATAAAAAGCATTAATGCTGAATATGCGACAAACATTATCGCAATTTGAGTATTAATGTGCACAACCTCCATTTTTTCTCCTTTTTATTTTAAAGCACGAATGCCTAAATTTCCATAACGGTGGAAAGATATACTTAAAGCTTTTTCATTATGATATAAAAGCAACTCAAAACGTCCGTTCATTAAAGGCTTAGTATTGGCAATGATTTTTGCGCAACTTGCTGCTTTTATGAAAATTTCATCATTAACATCTAATGGAGCAAAATAACGAATTCTTTCATAATCAGCTATTTTGCTAATGAAATTTTCTTTACTTTCTTTAAGGAATAAAGTTTTTGAACTAATTTTTTGATTAATCTTTTGCACAAGATCTATTTTTTCATGCTCATCATAACTTAAAATAAGATCAATATTTAACACACTAGCTGCTAAAATAACTCCTAAAATATCTTTTAAACTATCATCTTTATGTACTCTATAAGCAATATTTTTAACCTTTGTATAAGAGAAAATATTATCCTCACCTCTTATATTGACATAATCTTTTGCACTAGCAAATTCATGTTTTGCATGGTAAGCATAGCTTCTTGCCATAGCTTTAACGACTTCAAAATCGGCTTTATCTTTTTCATTTAAATCCAAGCTTAAAGCATTTAAATTTGATACTAATTCATTATCTAAAACATTTTGATCAGTTTGACTTTGCTCTATATCTAAAAATTGAGTGATGTAATTATAAATTCCAACTTTTCTACCAAAACCAATGGCTGATTTTTTAATACCACCAAAAGGCTGTCTAAGAACTATAGCTCCTGTTGTTGGTTTATTGATGTAAATATTTCCTGCCTCTATGTGAGTGTGAAAATACTCCCATTCTCTCTCATCTAAACTTTCAAATCCTGCTGTAAGTCCATAGCCTGTTGAATTTACTATATCAATAGCTTCTTTTAAATCTTTTGCTTTCATTACAGTTAAGATTGGTGCAAAAAGCTCATTCATGTGCGTAAAATCACCTTTTTTAGTACCATATTTAATCCCTGGAGTTAAAAGATAAGGATTATCATCTACAAATTTAGGTTTTAAAGCCCAACTTTCATATGGAGCTAGCTCATCTAATGCTTTTTGCAGTTTTACATCTGGTTTATCTGCTAAAGCTCCAAGTTTATTTTTAAATACAAATGGATTTCCAACCGCCATAGAACTAGCAGCATCTACTAAGGTCTTTTTAAATTCCTCATCTTCATAAACTTCTTCTTCCAAAACAAGCAAAGAAGTAGCAGAGCATTTTTGACCTGAATTTGAAAATGCTGAATGAATGATATTTTTAATCGCACTATCACGATCGGCAAATTTAGAAACAATAGTTGCATTTTTACCGCCTGTTTCAGCACTTAAAAGTAAGGTTGGATTAGCTTTGAGCATTGCATAAGCAGTTTCTTCTCCACCGGTTAATACTGAAAATTTCACACTTTGATCAACAAGCAAGTATTTTGATATATCACTACCTTTAGCAGGTAAGAAAATCAAAGCATCTTTTGGAATTCCCGCATCCCAAAAGCATTTACAAAGCATATAACCTGTTAGCATGGATAAAGATGATGGTTTATATATTACTTTATTACCTGCAGCCAAAGGTGCTGCTATGGTTCCTGCTGAAATACCTACTGGAAAATTCCATGGTGCAATTACCACACCTATGCCTTTTGCTTTAAAAGTAGTATTTGGATTTTGCTCTTTTAGTTTTTCCAAAGAATGTGGGTAAAATTCTAAAAAGTCTATAGCCTCACTCACTTCAGGATCAATCTCTAAGAAAGTTTTTCCTACTTCTAAAGCTGCTATACCTATTAAATCTCCTCTACGATCTCTAACAAGTTGAGCAGTTTTTGCTAAAATCTTATAAATTTCATCATGACTTAAATCGCTAAAATTTGAGCTCTTAGCTACATCTAAAGCATATTTAATCTCTTTTTGGCCTGCTAAATGTGCTTTACCTATAGTGCAATTTTTGATTTTATCTTTAACTTCTATTACTTGTAAATTTTCATTTTTAATTTCTTCTTTTGCAACCGGATACACATCATAATTTTTTAAATTTTCATATTTAGCTCTTATATTTTTAGCCCATTCTCTATTTGCTTTTAAGATAAAATCTGTGTCAGGTTCGTTTTTAAATTCTTTACTCTCATAAGAACTAATAGCCTTTGTCTCATTATTTCTATCTTGAGTTCTATGAGTAGAATTATCCAAACTAGCAACGCCTTCTAAAGATTTTATAAATAATTCTTTTTGCATTTGCCAATTTTTATCATTGATTTTAAGGTTGAAAAAATATCTCATGAAATTATCTTCACTAGTATTTTCATCAAGTCTTCTTACTAAGTAAGCAATGGCATTATTAAAATGCGCTTCATCACACACCGGTGCATAAAGTATAAGATCATGCATTTTAGAAAGCTCATAAGAGCATTGCAAACTCATACCTTCAAGCATTTCAAAAGTAAAAGATGATAAAGCTCCTGCTTGTGAAATTCTAGTATAAGCATAAGCAATTTCAAATAAATTGTGACTCGCAATACCTACATTAATATATTTATAATTATCGCCTTCTAAGACAAAATCAAGCATTTTCTTATAATTACTATCTGTGTCAATTTTTTTATAAAAAGTAGGTAGAGCCCAACCTCTTTGCGAAGCTATAGTTTCTTCACTTTCCATATTCGCTCCTTTAACAAAGCGAATTTTTATAGGCTTCATACCTTTTAAAACTCTTTCTTTTGAAAAAGCAAAAAGTTTTTTCAAATATTCATAAGAATCAGGAAGATAAGCTTGTAAAACGATACCTGCTTTAATATTATACTTTGCAATACTTTCCATAAAAGCTTCAACGGTTAATTCTAAATCTCTAAATTCCTCCATATCAAGATTGATAAATTTAGACACACCTTGCTTTTTTTCTTCTTCTAAAGCAAGAGCATATAATTTATCCAATCTTTTTACCACTTCATCTTTAGAGTATTCAAAATCAATGATATTAATTTGAGAAAAAATGGTAGTGATTTTAATTGAAATATAAGTAATATAGCTTGTTTTTAATGCTTCTTCATATTTTTTTACTCTATAAGCACTCTCAGCCTCACCCAAAACCTCTTCACCAATTAAATTTACATTTAAGGTAATTTTATCTTCATCTTTTCTTTTACGCATATGAGGCTCTAAAACACTAGGGTTTGCATCTAAAACCATAGCTTTAGTATCTTCTCTTAAATGCTTAATGAAAAATGGCACACTAAGAGTTGGTGCAAATTTTCCAAAATTTAAAAATGAAAAAAGCAAAAATTTTTCAAAAGCACTAAAAAAATCTGCTATACCATATTTGTTTAAAGTATGCTCTATAAGCTCAAAACTCGCACTTTTATCTTTACATCTAAAAGAGCGATCTAAAAGTTCAATCAACATCACTTTATTTTTAGGATTGTTTAAAAGTTTTTGCATTTTGGCGTGAAATTCTTTTTCACTTTGAGAGATATTACTTTCTATTTTTCTTTGTAATTCTTCAGCTAATTGCAAAGCTTTTTGTATCATTTCTTCCTCCATTTAGTAATTAATATCTTTTATGATACAAAAATAGCCACAAAAATCAACATATATTTATTTATAATTTATTTTTTTATGTAAAAAAGTAACAAATATAAACATATATTTTTAATTGTAAATAAAATATTAGCGTAATAATAAATAATTATGAGTATTTCTTACACATCTAGCAATAATCTTTGCCTCTATATTGTAATCTTTCAAAATTTTCAAAGCCTCATTTGCATCTTTTTCACTCATTGCAGCTAAAAGTCCCCCTGAAGTTTGAGGATCAAAATACACTATATCTTCATCTTTTTCATTTAAATTATCAACCCAAATTTTTAGGCTATCTTTATTTTTATAAGCTCCTGCTGGAATTATCCCCATATTAGCCATTGGCAAAACTCCATCCATTAAAGGAATTTCATTTTTATACACTTCTATCATAATCTCTTCATTTAACATTTCTTTTAAATGCCCCAAAAGGCCAAAACCAGTAACATCACTTAAAGCACTAAGACTTTTAAACCCCTTTAAAATACGACTTGCGTAAAGATTTAAAAAACTCATTTGCTCTATTGCTTTTAAAATCTTTGCTTTTTCTAGCAAACCAGCCTTGATAGCAGTGCTAATAATGCCACTACCTATAGGCTTAGTAAGTAAAATAACATCACCATCTTTTGCACTATTATTAGCTATAAATTTCTTAGGATGAACTACACCTGTCACACTAAGACCAAAAATAAATTCATCATTTTCTATAGTATGGCCACCTACTAGCACAGCACCAGCTTCTTCAACCTTAGCTCTAGCACCTTCTAAAACTTCAAGTAAAATTTCATTGTTAAAATGACAAGTATCAAAGCCTACAATATTTAAGGCATTAATCACCTCAGCACCCATAGCAAATACATCACTTAAAGCATTGGCAGCAGCTATAGCACCAAAATGATACGCACTATCAACCACAGGTGTGATAAAATCAAGTGTTTGCACTAAAGCTAAATCTTCATTTAGCTTATAAACACTTGCATCTTCATTATTATTAATACCACTTAAAATGTTTTCATGCGGTTTTAAAATGCCAAGAATTTTGTCAAGACCCACCGAGTCTAGTTTAGCAGCTCAACCCGCAGCTTTTACATATTGAGTTAGTTTTTGGTCTTTATATATCATAAAGAAATAATCTTTGCCTTTCCAAAAAGTTCATTTAAAATTTCATAAGCATTACCTATTTTGCCTATTTTAAGTTCTTTAGTTTTACCAAAAAATTCCAAACATGCCCCACAACTATAAATTTCAACCCCTAAATTTTCAAGCTCTTTCATAGCTTCAAAAGCCATATGAGAACAATCAGCATTCATTAAAACACTATCATTAACGCAAAGGATTTTTACAGGTTTATTAGGTAAATCTTTTAAGGTTTTTAAAAAACCTAGCATTAGATTTTTCCCAAGTTCCCCTTCGCCTACTTTATCGCTTTTTAAAAATAACACATTGTATTCTTGTAAATTTTTTTCTTGAGTTTGAGCTATATTACTATCTTTTATAATGCTAATAATGCTTTCATCATTTACATCTTTCACACTAAAGTTCAAATTTAAAGATTTTAAAAACCTCATTACATTTTCTTTAGAAGCTTGAGAATTTAAAAGAATTTCTAAATTTTCATTTTCTTTTAACTCTTCTAAAGCCTTTTTTGTCTCTATCACAGGACGCGGACAAGCTAAATCTCTACAATCAATTTTCATTTTTTACCTTTTTTACTTAATGATATATTTTTATAACTTGTATTCAAATTAAGTTTTATCTTTTTCTTGATTTTTCTTGAAAAATAATTCTTTAAAGCGTTTATTAGTGTATTCTTCTACATCTTGTTGTAAAATTTTAAAATTTTGAATTAACTCATAAGCTCTTGGAGTAAGCTTACTACCAGCTTCACTTCCTCTTCCTTTTTTAGCAATGAGCAATTCTTCTTTCATATTTTTTTCTAAATCCTGTATATAAAGCCAAGCTTTTTTATAATTAATCCCTAATTGTTTAGCCGCTTGGGAAATACTTCCACATTCTCCAACTAATTCTAAAATATCTGTTTTCCCTTTACCAAAAAGTAATTCTCCATCAGGATTTTCTACCCAAATTTTGCTTTTTATATGAAATTTTTTACCTTTTTTTTCTTCAAAACAACCAAGTTCGCAGTATTTAATATCAATTTTATAAGTTTTAAGCGTAGCTCTCATATCAGCCATATTAAAGTTTTTAGCACATTCTAAAGCATCTTTACATGATATGCGACGCTTAGAATCTAGTTTTGTTTCTAATTTTTCTAAAATTTCACTTTTTGCTATATTTTTATTTAACTTTCCAAATTGACCTAACTCGCAATCTGAAATTTTTACATGCATTTTTTTTATACTAGCTTGAAAATCTTCTTTGGAGTATTGTTTTAAAAGCTCTAGTGCTTTTTTACAAGTAAGTTTATTATTTTCATCAAGATTTTTTTGAATTTGCAAATTTAATTCTTCCATGAATTAACCTTGGATTATAAGTAGTAAAAAAGGGTGCCTGTAAACACCCTTTGGGTTATTTTGCATCAAGTCCTAAATTTTGGCCCTTAAGCAAAACTCTTTTTCTATACATTGCACTAACTTCAGCTGCATCACCAACCAAAAGTGCATTTGTAGAACAAACCGCAGCACACATAGGTACTTTACCTTCTGCGATACGATTTTGTCCATAAAGTTCTCTTTCTTCATGAGAGTTAGTAGGCTCAGGACCACCTGCACACATAGTACATTTATCCATTTGACCTTTGATACCAAAAGCACCATCTCTTGGAAATTGTGGAGCACCAAAAGGACATGCATAAAGACAATACCCACAACCTATACAAGTTTTTTTATCATGTAAAACAATACCATCAGCTCTAATATAAAAGCATTTTACAGGACAAACTTGCTCACATGGAGCATCTGTGCAGTGTTGGCAGGCAAGAGTTGTTGAAAACTCTTTTCCTTCTATGCCTTCATTTAGAGTGATTACCTTTCTTCTATTAATCCCCACTGGTACTTCGTGCGCACTTGAACAAGCCACTTGACAAGCAAAGCAAGAAATACAGCGATTATTATCTACATAAAATTTCATTCTAGCCATAACTTACCCCTTAAGCCTTTTCAAGTCTGCAAAGTCCTGCATTAAATTCAGAAATTTGCGTATTTATATCAAAACCATAGTTAGTAACCGTGTTAGAACTTTCACCTATAGTATAAGGTCTAGTGCCTTCAGGATAATTATAACTTAAATCCACTCCTTGCATAATACCCGCAAAGTTATAAGGCAAGCAAATTCTATCCGGTGTAACAGAATGATTATGCACACATTTTACTTTAATCTTAGTACCTTGCGGTGAATGAATCCACATCATATCTCCATCGTTTATACCATATTTTAAGGCAAGTTCAGGGTGAACATTGGCAAACATTTCAGGCGTGATTGCAGCAAGATATTTACTAGTTCTCTCAAGCATACCTGCACCACTTAAATTTACTAAACGCATACTTGAAATGATAGTTGGAAACTCTTTGCTCCAATCTTTCTTTTGTTGTTCGCTGATAAATTTACTCTCAACTCTGAAGTTTTTCTCTTGATCGCCCCAAGTAGGATATTTTTTAACCAAATCCCAACGAGGTGAGTGAATAGGCTCTCTATGTAGTGGAATAGGATCTGCAAATTCCCAAACTTTCATTCTAGCTCTTGCATTACCCAAACAGCAAGCACTCTTTTCTCTACATTTTTCTAAAATAATACCTGAAATATCTGTACTCCAGCTAGCGCCCATTAATTCTTTTTCGCTATCACTTAGTTTGATATTAAATACTTTTTCAATATTTGCCTTAGTGATTTGTGGGTAACCACCTTTAACTTTACATCCTTTTGGAGTAAAGGCATCATCCGCTAATTGAGAATGTCCTTCATGCTCCAAACCAAAGCGGTTTCTAAAGCCCATACCGCCTTCTTCATAAGGCACATCAGTATTCCATAATATAGAAGTTCCCGGATGTTGTTCATCCCAACAAGGCCAAGGTAAGCCATAGTATTCACCTTTAACTTCACCACCAAGACCTCTTTGAGTATCAGGATCAAAATGTTCCCAATTTTGTTGGTGTTTTCTTAAGCGTTCAGCTGAAATACCTCTTAAGCCTATACTTAAAAGACCATTACTCATTTCTCTTGTAGCATCATCAGGCCATATAAAATTATCATCATTATCATCTCTTGTTTGTACAAGCTTATGATCTTTCAATTCCATTTTCATACCGCGAGTGTATTCTTTATAAAAGCCGAATTTTTTAGCAAAAGCAAACATAATCTCTTGATCTTCTTTGCTTTCATAAATTGGTTTTACTACTTGAGAACGCCATTGCATAGCACGATTAGTCGCAGTGACATAACCTTCTGTTTCAAATTGAGTACAAGCAGGGATAATATAAATACCATCAGAACGATCTGCTAAAACTGCTACTTCATTTACAAAAGGTTCAGCGATTACAATCATATCAAGTTTTTTAAGCGCTTCTTGAATTTTTACCGTATGCGCCATAGAAGTAATACCCGTTCCTTGCACCCAAAGCACACGGATAGGTGAGTTAGAATAAGTTTTTTCTTCATGTAAAACACCTTGCCACCATTTTGCTAGTGAAAAACCTTTTTCATGCATCCATTCTTTAGAATAAAATCTTGAATTTAAATATTCTCTATCTACATTCCAAAAATTAGCAAAATGATTCCACGCATTATCATCAAGCCCATAATAAGCTGGTAAAGTATCAGCCAAACAGCCCATATCAGTAGCACCTTGAACATTATCATGACCTCTAATGATGTTTGTTCCTGCACCTGGTTTGCCTATATTACCAAGAACGAGTTGTAAGATAGCTAGAATTCTTGTGTTGGAGCTACCTACTGAGTGTTGAGTAATACCTAAAGCCCAAAATAGCGTAGCAGGTTTGATTGTAGCTAACATTCTTGTGATTTTTTCAAGTTGAGCAGCTGGAACACCTGTTACATCTTCTACAACTTCAGGAGTCCATTTAGCAGCCTCTGCTTTTATTTCTTCAACCCCATAAGTTCTAGTTTTGATTAATTCTTTATCTTCCCAACCGTTTTTGAAGATCAAATGAAGCATGCCATAAACTAAAGCTATATCTGTACCTGGACGAATTCTTACATATTCATCAGCATGTACTGCAGTTTTTGTAAATACAGGATCTACAACTACCAATTTAGCATTATTACGATCTTTTGCTTGTAATAAGTGTTTAAATCCGATAGGATTTGCCACAGCAGTATTTGCACCAAAAATAATCATCATTTTTGAGTGTTTAGTCACATCACCAAAATGATTTGTCATAGCGCCATAACCCCATGTATTCGCCACACCGGCGACTGTTGCGCTGTGTCAAATTCTAGCAACGTGGTCTATATTGTTAGTACCCCAAAATGCTGCAAATTTTCTAAAATAATAAGCTTGTTGGTTATTAAATTTAGCCGAACCTAAAAACATAACACTATCAGGTCCATTTTCTTTACGAATTTCAAGCATTTTATCGCCAATTTCATTGATAGCTTGCTCCCAAGTTAAACGTACCCATTTGCCATTTTCTTTTTTCATAGGATATTTAATACGCTGCTTTGATTTAGTAAGATCGATTTGATCTATCCCTTTACAGCAGTGTGATCCTTGAGAAATAGGATGTTCTATAGCGTTTTCTTGACGCACCCAAACTCCATCTTGTACTTCTGCTTTAATTCCACAGCCTGCACTACAGATACTACAGATTGTTCTAACAATCTTAGAATCTGGATAAGGATTTGCTACTTCTTGTTCACTTGCAGCTCTAATAGCTTTGTTTTCACTACCAAAAGCCGCAGTTCCAAGACCAGCAATACCAGCAAGCTTAAGAAAATTTCTTCTTGCTAATGCCATCTTCTTCCTTTCTTAATTAATAAGCTATTTTGTAGTATTTTTCCCAATGCATAGTTTTTTTATAAAGCACTTCTTTTTTAGTACTTTTTCCTAAAACTACGGTATTTTGCTCTTGGTAATCATCTTTAGCTAAAGCATTCACACTTGCCCCAGCTACTACCCCTAAAGCACCAATTTTCAAAGATTTTTTTAAAAAATCCCTTCTTTGATTGGCCTCCATGTTCTCTCCTTTGAAATAAAAGTAAAGAATAACTATAAATACTTATTTTCAAAGTATTTATACACTTAACAAAATAAATTTTGCATATTTTCACTTAAGATTTTATTTAATTTCTATTTTCATAAAAAGATGATTTTGATAATATGTATTTTGGTAACAAAATACATATTAATTTCTATAATTTACTAAGTTCTTCTATATTTGTTTTGCTAAATTTAGTAGGAAGTCTTGGCTCATAAGGAAGTCTTTGTAAAGCCTCATCTGCTATACTTTTACCTTCTTTTTTTATAGGTGCTTGTACTTCCAAATAAGCTCTTTCATTTGCAAAAAAGACTTTCATAATATTGGCAATAGCAATGTAAAAATTTGAGTTTTTGTGGATTTGTAATTTTTCTATAAACTCATCTATTACAGGGTTTATCACAAAACGAAATAATTGCTGTGCAACTTTTAAATCATGCTCAATAATACTTGCCATAAAAGCAAACAAAAAACCAAATTCATCTTCACTTTGCCTACAATCTTCTTTTTTTCTAAATTTGGTTTTTCTAATGATTTCACAGGCTTGAAGCTTCATTTTGCCATCATCTCTACCCTCATCATAAAAAGAAGCACTAATAGGCACATTCACATAAGAAAAATCAAAAAACACTCCATTTTGTTCTTCTTTAAAACTTGCAAAATCACATGCGCTAAGTTTTTCAAAATCAGACTTTAAACTATCATCTAAAGGACTTTGAGCTAAAACTAAAACTTGCTCATGCCAAATTTTAAACTCATTTTCATCGATAAAATTAAAAGCTTTTGAAAAAAATTCATAAAAATATTTACGCGAAAGATCAATATCTTGTATCATTAATTTTCCTTGTTATTTTTATTTGATTATAACAAGGAAAATTTAAAAAAATCAAGTGAGATTTTAAAATTTTGTTTTAGAATCATAAGTAAACGATGGATTGATTTGTTTTTTATCGCTTAATTCTTTATACCAATAAGAATGTAAAATATAAACTTCCTCTTCTTCTTTATAGCCACTAATCATAGAGTGGATACTTCCTTTAATAGCAAATACGGCCATATAAATATGAATAGCAAAAAATACCGCACATAAAATACCCAAAATATTATGGATGATAGCTGAAGCTCTTAAAATATCTATATGAGAAATTCCAAAAATAGATTGCAAAGAAGTAGAATTAAAATCAAGGAAAAACATAAACGCACCAGTGATTATCATCAAAAAGCCACCAAAAACAGCTATATAATACCAAGATTTTTGACCAAAGTTAAACTTACCCGCAGGCACAGGTTTTTTCTCTTTGCTTAAATATCCACCTACTATCATCATCCATCTTAAATCATAACTTGCAGGAAGCATTCTTTTAATCCAACACAAAAGCATAGGAATGATGGAAATGATAAATAAAATAGTAGCAATACCATGTAAGTTTTTACACATTCTTACAAAAAATCCACCGCCAAAATACGATCCAAAAATCATAATAAGTCCGGTTGGTACAAGGATAATCCAAGAGATTGCTGCTACAAAATGAAACAATCTTTCAAATACTGAAAAAGCGTAAATTTTCTTACCATCATGAGAAAATTTCTTTGGACCTATGACCATATAATGCAAAGCAAAAGCTGAAATTACGACTATAAGTATAATCAAAACAGCACTTGCAATATACTCACCTTGCAGTTTAGTCCACAAAGCACCAAAATTTTGATAACTTTCTATATTCATCACTCTTTGCACATCCCAAATTTGAGTATTTTTAACTTCAAAATTTTCTTGAGCAAATAGAAAGTTAAAACAGGCTAAAAGAGCTAGTATAACTCTATGCATAAATTACTCCTAAACATTACACGCTAGAAAAAGCTTAGCGTTATAGTTTTGTTAATTTTCAGTTTCCATTTTTATTTTAAAAAAAGTTTTATTTAAAAAACATAAATTTGTAAAAAACTACAAAAAAACTCAATTTTTAGTTTCTTTTTGAATAATTTTCATAGCCAAATTCTCTTATCATAGATAAATTTTCATTCTTATCTAAGAACATTAAATTTGGAAGTCTTACTCCATTAAAAGTAGTGTTTTTAACTATGGAATAATGAATTTGATCTAAAAATACTATTTTTTGTCCTATTTTTAACTCTTGTTTAAAAGCATACTCGCCCATGATATCCCCTGCTAAGCAAGTATTACCACCAAGTAAATAAGCAAATTCGTTTTCTTTTAACTCGCTATATTTTTCCCCATCACGACTTGATAAAATTCTAGCATTTAAAACCTCGCTTGTATAAGGCATAATGATAGTATCTGGCATATGAGCTTCGCTTGAAGTATCTAAAATAGCTATTTTTTTCTCATTTTCTACTATATCTATTACACTTGCAACTAAAGTCCCGCACTGCCAACCCACAGCCTCACCTGGCTCAAGATACACTTGCACACCGTATTTATCGCTAAATTTTTTACAAAGATCAATTAGTTTTTGCGTGTCATAACCTTCTTTGGTAATATGATGACCCCCACCAAAATTAACCCATTTCATATTTTTAATAAATTTTGAAAATTTAGCTTCAAAAGCATTTAACACAAGCTCTAAAGAATACGCACTTTCTTCACATAAAGCATGAAAATGAAGCCCACTTAAAGCGCTTAAATCTTCATTTTCAAAATCAATCGCACGAATTCCTAATCTTGAAAATCTACCACAAGGATTATAAAGTTCTTTTGGAGCCACTGAAAGCTCTGGATTACAACGCAAACCAAGAGACTTTTTACTCGCTTTATCTTTAAATTTTTTAAACTGATTAAAAGAATTAAATACTATATGGTGTGAAAGATCTATGATTTCATCTATTTCATCATCTTTAAAAGCAGGTGAAAAAGTATGAATTTCTTTATTCATATATTCTTTTGCAAATTTAGCTTCCCAAAGCCCACTGCAAGTACAACCTGA
This sequence comes from Campylobacter sp. IFREMER_LSEM_CL292, assembly GCF_025771615.1. Taxonomy (NCBI): domain Bacteria; kingdom Pseudomonadati; phylum Campylobacterota; class Epsilonproteobacteria; order Campylobacterales; family Campylobacteraceae; genus Campylobacter; species Campylobacter sp. IFREMER_LSEM_CL292. Next base: position 34,607 of record NZ_JAKMQP010000005.1, on the reverse strand, counting down.
TAGATACTCACCCACTATATCCATAGCACCTGAAAAAGCAAAACCTTTTAGAGCAAGCAAGACTTTTGCTCCACTTTGCTCACTCACTTTAGCCAAAAGCTCACAATTTTTTCTAAGCTTGTCTTCTTCTAAAATATAAGCAGGAGTTTGAAAGTCTTTATCTAAATGATTTTTAATTAGCATTATTTGTCCTTAATTTTTTGATTTAAAACCACTTGTATAACAAATCATATTAAAATTATATCTTGTTTTTATAATTTACAATCATTAATCAAACAATAGCTATAATCAAAATCCAAATCAAAATTAATTTAGGAGTAAAAATTTAATGGATAGAAGGTTATTTTTAAAATTTAATGCTTTAGGTTTAGCAAGTATTAGCAGCACTTATGCAATGGGGGATCATTCTCATCATAATATGCACTCAAAACATACACAAAAAGATACAAAAGAAATCAATACTTCTTTTATCAAACTAGAAAATCCAAACATTAAACTACTCGATGAAAAAGACTTTCCTAGCGGACAAACATTAGCAAATTTAAAACTTCTAAAAAACACAAGTACAAAGAAAAATTTCTTTAGATCAAGTATAGAAATCAAAGAAAGTCAAATAGAGCTTGTTAAAGGTAAAAAAACAAAATGCTTTACTTACAATGGCTCTATACCTGGACCTAAAATAGAAGTTTATGAAGGTGATACTGTAGAAATTTTGGTAAAAAATAGTTTAAAAGAGCCAACTACTATCCACTGGCATGGACTTGACATACCACCTGAGCAAGATGGCAACCCACACGATCCTATCATGCCTGGTAGAGAAAGAATTTATCGCTTTAAACTTGGAGAAAATTCAGCAGGAACCTACTGGTATCATCCACACCCACACTACACCACAGCAAAGCAAGTTTATAAAGGCTTAGCAGGGGTATTTGTAGTAAAAGCTAAAAAAGATGCGTTGTCGCATTTACAAGAACAAGATTGGGTGATTAGTGATTTGCGTTTAGATAAAAACGCACAAATTCCTGATAATAATTTATTTGATTGGCTAAATGGCAGAGAAGGAAATTTAGTTCTTATCAATGGACAATTAAAACCAAAAATAACACTTGACAAAGCTCAAAGAATTCGTATTTATAATTTTTGTGCGGCAAGATATTTAAATTTACGCATTAAAGGTGCTAAATTTATTTTAGTAGGAACTGATGGAGGGCTTATAGAAAAAGGTGTTGAATTAGATGAATTATTTTTAAGTCCTGCTTCAAGAGTAGAAGTGCTAATCAAAGCAAGTAAGGGTGAATTTAAACTTGAAAGTACTTATTATGACCGCGATAAAATGCTTGTTAAAGAAGAACCTTACACTCTTATGTTGGCTGATCTTAAAGTAGAAAAAACTATAGAAAACATACCTGAAAAGCTACGAGAATTTTCACCTTTAAAAGAAGCTACAAGTTTTAAAGAAGTGATTATGAGCGAAGATCATATGCAAATGCATGGTATTAGTAAAAAAAGTGAAGAAGAAATCAAAAAAAGCCTTGCCTCTATGTTTTTAATCAATGGTAAAACATTTGATATGAATAGAACGGATTTAACCTCAAAATTAAATGAAGTAGAAGAATGGGTAATAAAAAACAAATCGCATATGGATCATCCTTTCCATATACATGGAACACAATTTGAACTCATATCTTCTAAATTTAAGGGTAAAATAACAAAAGCAAAATTCAGAGCATTGCAAGATACGATTAATGTAAGACCTGGAGAAGAATTAAGACTTAGAATGAGTCAAAAATTTACCGGTATTAGAATGTTTCACTGCCATATTTTAGAGCATGAAGATCTTGGAATGATGGGAATTTTAGAAATAAAAGAATAAAGGTAAAAAAAATGGTAAAAGTTGAATTTCTAGGGCCAATTAACAAAGAAAGCTTAGAACTAAATGTAAGCAATCTTAAAGAATTAAAAGCAATTTTAGGACAAGATGAAAGTTTAAAAGAATGGCTTGAACTTTGTGCAGTTGCTTTAAATGATGAAATGGTTTTTGATGATGAAACTACCTTAAAAGATGGGGATAAAATTTGCTTATTACCACCGGTTTGTGGAGGATGAGTTATGTTTGAATTACATCAAGGAGCCTTAGAAATTCCTAGCATTTATGCTAGATGGTACGAATATGCTAAAGATAAAAACTGCGGAGCTTTGATCACATTTTGTGGTATAGTGAGGGCTGAAGATGAGATTGAGGCTTTAAGTTTTGATATATATGAGCCTTTATTAAAAACTTGGTTTGAAAAATGGTGCCAAAAACTTGCAAATGAAAATGTAAGCTTGATGTTTGCTCACTCTATCGGTGAGGTTAAAGTGCATGAGAGTTCTTATTTTGCTGGGGTTTTAAGCAAGCAAAGAAAATTAGGACTTAAGTTAATTAATGATTTTGTAGAAGATTTTAAAGCAAGCGCACCTATATGGAAATATGATATCATTAATGGCGAAAAAATTTATGCCAAAGAACGCTCTTTGAAACTTCAAGGAGCAGGAATTTTAAGCACTAAGGACTAAAATGCTAACTTCTTATAGCCAAAGTTTAGACATACTTCATTCACACATACAAGCATATGAAAAGATAGAAAACATCGCTTTAACACAGTGCTTAGATAGAATTTTAGCCATAGACATCAAAGCTTCTACTAACAACCCTCAATTTCCCACTGCTTCTATGGATGGCTATGCGATTAAATTTAGTGAGCAAGATGAGCCTTTATCTATCATAGGTGAAGTACCTGCGGGAGTTTTTCCAAGCTTTAAAATACAAAATAAAGAATGTGTTAAAACCTTTACAGGCTCTTTAATGAGTGAGGGTTGTGATACCTTAGTACCTGTGGAAAAAGTCGAAGTTAAAAACAGTGTAGTTTATATAAAAGAAAAAGTTCCACAAGGCTTTGCTGTGAGAAAGGTGGGTGAGAGCTACACCAAGGGCGAAATTTTACTCACTAAAGGCACAAAACTAGGTTATAGCGAGATAGCACTTTTAGCTGAGCTTGGATATTTTCACATTAGTGTATTTGCTAAACCTATCATAGGCGTGCTAAGTAGTGGAAGTGAAATCAAAGACTTAGGCGAAAGCTTAGAGCACTCTGCACAAATTCGCTCATCAAACCATGTAGCCATAGCTAATATGGCAAAAAAACTTGGTGCTGAAGCTAGAATTTTTCCACTTTTAAAAGATGATATGCAAAAAACCCCAAGTGTTTTAAAACAAGCACTTAATGCGTGTGATATTTTAGTTACCACCGGTGGAGTTTCCATGGGGGATTTTGACTTTTTAAAACAAGCTGTTAAAGAGTATGAAGTCATCTTAGATAAAGTCAATGTAAAGCCTGGCAAACACATCAAAATAGCCAAATTTGAAGATAAATTCATCTTTGCCCTACCGGGTTTTCCATACTCGGCTATGGTGATGTTTAATTTATATGTAAGAGAACTTTTAAATATTTGGCTTTTACAAGAAAAAGACTATATATTTAAAGCATTTGCAAATACTGACTATAAGAAAAAAAGTTCGCATTTAGAATTTGTAGCTTGTAATATAGAATTTAAAGATGGAAAAATTTATGCCAATTTAAAAGGTAAAAAACAAGGCTCAAGTGCTATCATCAACAACCTTAACCACAAGGCTGCACTTATGATAGCAAATGATGATATAAAAGAAAATGATTCAGTGGATATTGTTTTAATGCCTTAGTTTTTACATAAGTATTTTTTCATATCAAAATGCATTATTTTGGTATCATTTTTTAAATACAATGGATGTCTTGGGTTATTAGTTTTTTGTAACTCCCAAACACAACCATTTTCTTGTTTTATTAAATTTATCTTGAGTAAAAATATCCTTTAATAGCACATGCAAATATTCTCTTATATTAATTAAATTTCCCCAACAAGCCAAAATATCCACATTTTTATATTCACATAAAATGTGATTTATATACTCTAAATTTTTGTTATGTATATCAACATTATATCCATAAGGAAGTTTATTTGGATTAGTTGAAATTTCTGGATAAATATTCAACATTACAAAGCTTTCATAATTATTAAATTTAATTATATTTTCTAATTTTTTTATGGTTCGATCAGCTTTTTTATCAGTTGCAATACTAGGATTGATTCCTATGCATAGTAAAATACTATTTGATTTCTTTCCTAAAACATATCTACACTTTTCATCATATACATATATATCATAATTTTTCATGCATAACCTTAATTTAATATACTAAAATATCAAAAAATCCCTTTTCTAAAAAGTCCTAAAAGTTTTGTATTAATGTAATAATTATTTCTACCTATTTTAACACATTCTAAAACCCCTAATTTTTCACAAATTTTAAGATATTTTGAAGCACTCTGTCTTGAAATATCTAGTTTTTTTATTAAAAAATCTATTTTTGTATAAGGGTGAGAAAACAAAAGTTCCACAAAATCTTTACTATAAAAATTTGTTTTATTTTGCAAAATATCACTTACATCGTTCATCATTTTTTCTATTATAATGATAGTTTCAATTGTCTTTATGGCAGTTTGCTCTACACCTTTTAGTATATATTCTATCCATTCTAAAACAGCACCTTCATCGCGTACTTTTTGCAAAAGAGTGTAATATTCATCTTTATTTTTAACTATATAAGCACTTAAATATAAAATAGGCAAATCCAAAAGCCCTTTATACACTAAATAAAGTATATTTATAATCCTACCTGTTCTACCATTTCCATCATAAAAAGGATGTATACTTTCAAATTGATAATGAATAATTGCCATTTTTACTAAAAAATCAAGTTCATCTAGAGTATCATCGTTAATGTATTGCTCTAAATTTTTCATAAGTTTTTGTATATCATCAAAATTTTGTGGTGGTATATGCTTAATTTCACCTGTAATAGGATTTTTAAGCATGGTTCCACTTTGTTTTCTAAAACCTGCATTATTTCCTTCTAACCTTTTTTGAATTTCTAAAATATGAGCATTTCTTAATAATTGCTCTTTTTTTAAAAGCTCATATCCTTTTTTTAAAGCATTTTCATAGTCTTTTACTTCTTTTGTTGCCCTTGTGAGTTTCTTTTCATCAATTTTAGATAAAAAAAGCTCATCGTGAGTAGTAATAATATTTTCTATCTCACTTGAATCTTTAGCTTCTTGCAAAATTAAAGCATTGATTAAAATATTTGGGTTTGGAATGCTTTTACTAAGTCCATTTAATTCGGCTAATTTTCTTGAAGCTTTGATGATAAGGTTATAAATATTTGCGTTTAATTTTATATCTAAAGGTAGTTTTGGCGGTATAAACTCTTTCATGTTTTTTCCATATGTTAAAATTTATAAAATTTTTTAACATTATAAAAAAATATGTTAAAAAATCAAAAATTTTTAACATATTAATTCTACACACCTTTAGTATATAGTATCTTACTTTATTTTCCCTATTGCAATAAAAACCTAGCTTTAATATAATTTCAAAAACCACAAAGGAGATAAAATGGACTCAAAAATCTTTTTAGAAAATGGTCGTGTTAAAAGCAAAGGTTATGCTATGCTTAGCAAAGATTCTAAATTTACACCTTTTGAATTTACACGCCATAAAGTAGGTAAAAACGACATCTTAATCGCTATCAAGTACGCAGGAATTTGTCATAGTGACATACACACTGCAAGAAGCGAATGGGGCGAAGCAACCTACCCTTGCGTACCTGGCCATGAGATAGCAGGAGAAGTTATCGCGGTGGGTGAAAATGTGAGTAAATTTAAAGTAGGTGATTTTGCTGGAGTTGGGTGCATGGTAAACTCATGCGGAGAGTGCGAAGCATGCAAAAAATCTCAAGAGCAATTTTGCGAAAATGGTAAAACCATCTACACTTATAACTGCAAAGATGTATTTCATGATAATGAAAACACCTATGGAGGCTACTCAAATAACATCGTAGTAAGTGAAAAATTTGCTATCAATGTACCAAAAAATGCACCGCTTGACAAAGTGGCGCCTTTACTTTGTGCGGGTATTACTACCTATTCACCGCTTAAATTTTCAAACATCAAAAAAGGCTCAAGCGTAGCTGTAGCAGGATTTGGTGGGCTTGGTATGATGGCAGTAAAATATGCTGTGAAAATGGGTGCAAAAGTAAGTGTTTTTGCAAGAAATGAAAACAAAAAATCAGAAGCTCTAGCTATGGGTGTGAGTAATTTTTATACTAGTACAGATAAAAGTGTGGTGAAAGAAAGATTTGACCTCATCATCTCTACCATACCAACCCCTTATGATCCGCTAGCTTATATGGATTTATTAAAATTTGGTGGTGAGATGGCTATAGTAGGATTACCTCCACATGAAGTAAGTCCTAGCATTAACATCATTCATTTTGTACATAAAGCCGGTAAAAAAGTATATGGCTCGCTTATTGGGGGCATTAAAGAAACTCAAGAAATGCTTGACTTTTCTTTAGAACATGGAATTTATCCTGAAATTGAACTCATCAAACCAAGCGAGATTGACAAAGCTTATGAAAACCTCACTTCAGGAAAAGCCAAATTCCGTTATGTAATCGATATGAGTGAGCAGGATTAATACTCATCAAAAATCACATCGCTAGTATCAAAACCTCTTTGCTTGGCTATTTCAAGCAAAGAGTTTATTTGCTCTTTTGCTAAAATCTCTCTTGACAAAATCCATAAATATTTTTTATCAGGACTACCTACGATAGAAACTTGATAGCTTGTGTCAATGTAAATAATCTCATAATTTGGCTTGTTAAAAACATTCATAAAAATACTAAATTTAACCGCTAAAGATCTTGGTGATTTTACCCTAGCTTTGCCATTTGCCTGAGAGATTTCTCCATTTTCTTTAGTGCATATATTTTTGACTTTGATTATAGGCGTAGAGCCTTCATACTCTAGCTCATATTCTGCCTTAGCACTTTTGCAAGTTTTTTGAAAAAACGCAGGTTTTCTAGCCATTTCTAACCATGTGCCCATGTATTTTTCTAAATTTATACCATCTAATAATTCTATCATTTTTCTTCCTTTTGATTTGCCTCGCCCCAATCACACATCGCTTGTAAAATAGGAATTAAACTTTGTCCTTTTTTAGCAAGGCGGTATTCTACTTTTGGAGGGATTTGTGGGTATTCTTTACGCGTGATTAAATCATCATTTTCAAGCTCTCTTAAAGTATGTGTTAAAGTCTTAAAAGAAATATTACCAAGATATCTTTTAAATTCATTATATCTTACAACTTCACAACGAAACAAACAATACAAAACGCTCATCTTATACTTTCCCGAAATCAAAGATAAAGTATAATTAAATCCGCATTCCGTAAAATCGCACTTTTCTTCCATATACTTTCCTTTTATATAGCATCATGCTTTTTTATATTATAATCCAAAATCATTTTTTATCAAAATGAAAACAAATTAAAAATGGTTTCGATGGATTTCATCACAAATCTTATCATTGCTGCTATTGTTGGTGGGGCATGCGGGGCTGCGCTTCATTTATGGAAAAAGAAAAAAAAGATAGTAGCGAAAAATAATATGTGAAGCAAAATGCTTCACATATATCTATACTAATTGTCTATCATTTTTATGATATTTTAAAATACCCTCTGCACAACGATAAGCCAAAGCTCCAACTGTATCAGTAGGATTATATCCGCTATTGTGCTGAAAATTTCCTGCACCCACAACAAAAAGATTATCCATATCCCAATGTTGCAAATAAGTATTAACAACACTTGTTCGAGGATCAGCACCCATAGTAGTTCCACCCGTATTATGTGTAGATTGATAAGGCACAATACTATAATCTTTTAAATAAGTTCCTTTTTTAATTGATCTCACTCCTTGCATTTTTTTAGCTACTTCAGCTGTTTTATCTGTTATAAATTTATGCAAAGCACGATCTTGATCTGTAAAATTATAAGTAAGTCTTACAAGTGGCGTTCCAAAAGCATCTTTATAGGTTGGATCTAAACTCAAATAGTTACTTTTATGTGGTAAAGATGCGCCTTGCCCTCCCACTGTAATGGCTCTTGTAAAATTATAGTTTAAAGCTTTTTTAAATTCAGCTCCCCAACTTGGAGTTCCTTTTGGCAGCGGAGCTGATTGGATAGGGCGATTTCCAAGTTGTACACTATAAATCATAGCTCCGTGTAAAAACTTCTCTTTTGAGTGATCAAAATTATCCCCATTATAATCATCGCAAGTTGTACCCAAAGCACCTGAACCCATATATGTATTAAATTGCTCATCAAAAAACGCTGTTGTTCCCATATTGATTTGATAACAATAGTTTTTACCTAAAGTACCTTTGCCTGTATTTGGATCGTATTGCTCACCTATACCACTTACCATTAAAAGCTTAGCATTGTTAAACATATAGCTTGTAAGCACTACAATATCTGCTGGCTGAATATACTCTTTCATAGTTCTAGTATCTACAAACCTAACTCCTGTAGCTTTGCCATCTTTTTTTAGTATTTCTATAACATTACTATGAGTTCTTATAGTATATTTTCCTGTGCTCATGGCTTTAGGTATGACAGTATTAATAGGACTAGCCTTAGCACCATACTCACAACCAAAACGCTCACAATAAGCACAATATTGACATGGGGCTAGATCTTGACCATCTGGATTAGTATAACCACCTTTTGAATTAGCCGCAGGTAATCTAAATGGATGTAATTTCATTTCTTTTGCAGCTTTTTCGAAACGTTTAAGCATTTTAGTATTTTCTAAAGGTTCTTGCGGATAAGGACTTGATCTAAACAAACCCATTTTTTCAGCAAGTGGGTTTTCTTCTCCACAAATTCCACAGGTTTTTTCAAACTTATCATAATAAGGTTCCATATCTTTATAGGTTAAACCCCAATCTTGCAAGGTATAATCATCACCTAATTTATTACCATATCTTTCAAAACTTTTTGTTTTAATCTCAAAATCATAAGGTAAAAATCTAAAGGTCCAACCATTCCAATGTACCCCTGCACCACCAACATTACTTCCAAGTAAAAAAGATCCCATTTTTCTATATGGTAAGGCTAAACCATTGACATTATGGCGAAAAGTTACTGTATCTTTTGAGCAATCTTGCATTAAACCATAGTTAATACCATATCTCCACTCATCGTGAATCATTGCAAAATTTTCCGTAGTTTGCATCATACCACGCTCTAAGCTCAAGACAGTCAATCCAGCTTTGGTAAGTTCTGCTGCAACTATACCACCTGTCCAACCAGCTCCTACTGTTACCACATCTACTTTTTTTAATACTTCTACCATAATTCATCCCTCCATATCAGCTAAGCTCATAGGCTCTATGTCAAAAAACTCATCACTTGCAATTTTGTCAATATAACTCATTTGAGCACCAGGATATTGCATCATTCTCCATCCATTTTTATTATCATTACCACCATAAATTGGATCAGACAAAACTCCAGCTATTGTCATATCCCTTAAAAGAGTAAAAAATTCAGAAGATTTAAGTCCTATGAAATCGATTTTATTTTTTTCTAAATCAACTAAAATTTTATCCTGCTCAACTCCTTTTAAAGATGAAAAAGTTTTTTTATAACGCTTTTGAGATATTATTTCCAAAGCTTTAACACCCTCTAAAAAAATCTCATTACGCTTCATTGGGGTTTGATAACCTTGCTCAGCAATTCCTTCTATAAATGGTCCTTGTAAGTATTCTCTATCATTATAACCATAAGCTGAAGCTAATTGATTATCAATAAAATAAGGTACGCCTAAGCCTATAGCACCATCACCTTGCTCATCTTTTGGATAAATTCTCTCACATGCTGCACTTAGATTATCAAAATCAGTCTGCACTTGAAAAAACATTTTTCCTCTTATTTTATTTGAACCTCCTTGTGTTTTCTTGTGCGCATGAGTTAATTCTGCAGCATGCAATATAGCTCCACCACTCATAGTGCTAGCAGCAACCACGCCACCACCTAAAAGACTTAATTTAAAAAAATTTCTACGATCAATGACATTATCTTGCATATCTTCCTCCTTTTTATTGACAATATCAAATCATATCAATTCTATTCCTTGATTTTTTAATATAGTCTTAAATAAAAAAAATAATACTATTTTTGTATTATTTTAAAAAAATCAATCATAAAAAGTAACATATTTGTTTTAAACTTTCTTATAATATAGTATCTTACATAAACTTCGGCATTGAAATATAGTTATAGTTAAATTATAATTTTAAAAAACATAAAAAGGAAAAATATGCAAAAAGTATTATTATTAAATGGTGCAAAAGAATTTGGACACTCCAAAGGAAGATTAAACACAAGCTTGCATGAGCTTGCACTTAAGACTTTACAAGAGCTTGGTTTACAAACCCAACAAACACACATAGATCAAGGTTATAACACAAACGATGAGGTAGAAAAAATTCTAAATGCTGATGTTTTGATTTGGCAAATGCCTGGTTGGTGGATGGGAGAGCCTTGGATAGTGAAAAAATACATTGACGATGTTTTCACAGCAGGACATGGAGTATTTTATAAAAACGATGGTAGAAGTCATAATGAACCTACTAAGAATTATGGCACAGGTGGGCTTTTAAAAAATAAAAAATACATGCTTTCGCTAACTTGGAATGCTCCAATGCAAGCTTTTGATGATGAGAATGAATTCTTTAATGGAGCCGGAGTTGATGGAGTGTATTTACACTTTCACAAAGCACATGAGTTTTTAGGAATGAGTGCTTTGCCTACTTTTATAGCCAATGATGTAATCAAAAATCCTCAAGTACAAGAATATTTCACAAATTATAAAGCGCACTTAGAAAAAATTTTTAAAGCTTAGAAATTTGGGATTTGATGCTAGAAATCATTGATTTTTTAGCCTCAAATTCACTTTTTAAATTCAAAATAATCTGTCTTTTAGTCTCAATAAAATCAACAAAACTTTGCATATAATTTTTATAAATTTTTAAAACCACAGGCTTATTTAAAAGCAAATCTTCAAATTCATATACATTAAGCTCGGTTAATACTCTTTGGTGCACTTCACTTGCTTTAGGATGATACAAGCTAAACTCAGTGCTATCAAGCTCGTAAAATTCTTTACTTGCATTCATTTTAGTACTAAAAAATCCCAAAGTAAGTTTAGTAGCACTTTCATAATTTGCCAAAGCCTTTAGATTAAGCTTTTCTAAAAATAGATCAAGTTCAAGTTGGCTTTTAAACAATAATTGTTTAAAATCTTTTAAAAAAAGTTCTTCACTAGCACTAGCAAAGCTTCTAAAACTAGCAAATTCTTTTTCACTTTCTAAGGCATTTTCTTTTTGTAAATTTGAAAATTGAGCCTTAAAAAGCAAAATTTGCTCTTCTAAATGAGTAAAAAATAAGGAAAAATCATCTTTAATTTGACTAAATTCTAAAGCGATTTCATTTTTTAATCTTTTAAATTCCTTATTCATTGCTTCAGAGTTATAAAACATAGCCAAAAACACATCATCACTTGAAAGATATGGCGCTTTATAAGCAACTTTTTCATAAAGATTTTTCTTAAATAAACCCTTAGCTTCTTTATAATAACTACTATCTTTTTCTTTGATAAATTTTAAAATTTCTTGAGCAATTTTTTCTCCAACAAGTTTTAATTTATCCAAACAATTATGATTTAGAATTTTGATTTTTTGCTCTAGCTTGCTTGTTTTGAAAGTTTGCAAAATAGTATTAAATTTAAGCTCTAATTGCTCTAGCGCATTTTGAAACAAATCATATTGATTTAACAAAAGCTCGCATAAATTACTAAGTTTTTCTTTAATAAAATCTTTTTTAATGCACTCATAATCAAGTTCTTTTAAATACTCATAAAGCAAAGGTAAATTTGACTTTTGCAAATCAAATTTTGCTTCTTTGCATGAAATTGCGATGATTTTTTCAAAATACTTATCAAAAACTAAATGTGCATAATTTAAAACATTTTCTAGCTCATCTTGACTTAACTTGTCTTTTTGATTAAGCACGCAAATTCCACCACGCTCTAAAAGCTTAGCATTTGCCTTTATAGCATCTTCTTCACTTTTTTTACCTGCATTATCAATCAAACTAAGCCAAATAGCACTATGCATAAAAGAAAGCTCTTTAAAAGTAGTTAGCGTATCGGTGGTGTTTGCATTTAAACCTGGGGTATCTATAAGTGTGATATCTTTTAAAAGCTCAATAGGTGCAAAAAGGTGCAAACTTTTAGTTTCTTTTAGCTCATTTCTTTGATCGCTAAATTTAGAAAGTTCGTCTATATCAACAATCTCATCACTGCCATCTTCATATTCAACTCTTAAAAAATACTCCTTAGCATAGCGTAAAAAAGTAGGCTTAAAAGTCACTGGCACCACGCCTGTTGGCAGGCATTCTTTTTGTAAAATCAAATTTAAAAGCGTGGATTTACCGCTGGAAAATTGCCCTATAATAGCCACATTAATGGCTCTTTTATAGCTAGCTATAATCATTTCAAGATCTTTTAAAAACACATCATTTAAATGCAAGCTTGGTTCTAAAAATGCATTTTTGATTGCTAAGATTTTTCCTTCAAAACTATCATCAAAGCTTTTACAATAAGCATTTTCATAAGCTTTTAAAAAATCATTAATCAAATCATTTTGCATTTAAAAGCTCCGTTTTTAAAGTCTTTAAACTTTGTAATTTTGTATTGTTTTTTTCTAAAAACTCTTTGGAGTTTTGCTCGTTTTGTTCTATTTGCAAAATCAAGTCTTTTAAGTCTTTGATTTGCTCTTCTTGCTCTTTTTCATATAAATTCAAACTAAGCTCTAAATTAGTAAAAAATTCTTGATTATTTTTTAAATCTAGTGCGATTTTTTCTATATTAAATGTTTGTAATTTTTCTAAAATTTGATTTTCTAAAGAGCTTTCTAGTTTATAAATATCTTGCGTGGATTCTAAATTTTTTAAAAGTCCTGCTTTTAATGCCATAAAAAGATCATTGGTAAAAATGCTTTCTATTTTTGTTTCAACCTTACTTTTAAAATCATCACAATTTTGCTCTAAAATAGCTTTTAAAAAATCATATTTCACACTTAGAGTGTTTTTAAGCTCATTAATTTTATACTCACTTTGCTGTTTTAGCTCTCTTAAAAGATCAAAAATTCCATCTTTTAAAGTCGTATCAATGATAATATTTAGTCTTTGAGTGTTGTTTTTGATTTTATTATTTTGATTATATTTTAGCTCATCTATAAGTTTTTCTTTTAATTTCTTAGCTAGTAAATGCAAAAGTGTTAAAATTTCTTGAGTATTTTCATCTTTTGTGTTAAAAATAGCACTTAGTTCTGCTTTTACTTGCATTAATTTTTCTTTTTTTGCTTTAAAATCATTAACAATAGCTTGATTTTGCTTATCAAGCTCAAAGTTTTCATAATTTAGCATTTTATTAGAAAATTTAATTTTTTCTTCTATTTTTTCTAAATGCAATAATAATTCTTTTTTATAAGCACTTAGAGCGATTTTGTTTTTATCATATAAGCTTTTAGCTATAAGTTCTTCTAGTGTTAAAATATTACTTTGTTCTAAATTCCCACCTTTTTTTTGATAAAAATCATTAGCTAATTTTGAAGAAATACACACAAAATCTAAATTATCTAATAATTCTTGGCTAAGCTGCTTTTGTGCTAAATTTTCTTTGAGTTTATTTTTAGTATAGTTAATTACTTCTTGCAAGTCTTTTTGACTAAGCAAGTCAGCCTTAGTAAGCACAATCAAAAGCTTACTTACCCTTGAAGTTATCAAACATTCTATAATAAAATCACAATCTTTTTGACTAAGACTTTGAGAAGCATTCATAAGGTGGATTAAAAAATCAGCCTTACTTATATAATCTTTTGTTAAAAGCTCTCTTTGGATAATCACATCATCAAGTCCTGGAGTATCAACTATACAAACATTATCTTTTAAAAAATCAAGCGGTGCAAAAAGCTCTATTTTTTTAATAAGTGCTGAGATTTTGTTTTTTGCACTAGTGTAATTTTTTAATTCTTCAATTTTTATTTCTATATTTTTATTTTCTTTTTCAATATACTCATTTAGATTAAAATTTTGTTCTAATTGTTTTATAAGTTCTTGCATGTCTTGATTATCTTTAGAGCTTTTTAAAATATCTTGCCATTCTTCATCACTCCAAAAATATATCTTAGCTTTTTGATCTTTGCCGTATTTTAAAACACTCAAATTTGCAGTTTCAGGCACATTAGATACACCTAAAAAATCTTTTTTTAAAAGCGCATTTAGCATGCTTGATTTACCTGCATTTACCACACCCGTTACCGCGATAGAAAAATCAATATTACTAAATTTAACTAAAGCTTCTTGTAAGAGTTTTTGAGCTTTTTCATCCTCGCAAAGCTCTTGTAAGTTTTGATTAATGAGATCTAGTGTTTGATGTGAGTTTTTAACTTCTTGCTTGTAATCTTTTTGAATAACTTTTTGCCTAGATACAAAAGCATATATTAAAGTATTATTGGTGATTTTTTGAAGTTTTTCCAAAGCTTTTAAAAGCTCGTTTTTGTCTAAAATTCCCAAATTTAAAGCATTAATAAAACAAACCTGTGCATACTGTATACCATAAAGATCTAAGCGTAAATTTAAACTTTTCATCAAATTTTTAAATTCATTTAAAGCGCTAAATCTTTCATAATTATCAAGATTAGTACTTAAAAGAATTGCTGCTTTTTGAGCATCAATTAAACTTTCATCAAAAAGTGTATTTGTGTCAAGATAAACACTATGATTTTGCCAAATTTGTTTTAGTAAGGTTTTAAGTGCCCCCTTTTCTTGGGGGCTAGGATTATTTGTTTCTTTGAGCGACAAGCTGTCTTCTCATATAAGCAATTTTACTTTGTAAAGGTAGTTCTTTTGGACAATTATCTTCACATGCAAGTAAAGACATACATCCAAACACACCATCATCATCACCCACTAATTCATAAAAATCCTCTATAGTTCTGTGATCATGTGGATCTTGTAAATATCTAGCTGTTCTTAAAAGCCCAGTAGCTGCGATAAAGTCAGGTCTCATCAACTTAGTCGCACAAGAAGCAACACAAATTCCACACTCTATACAACGATCAAGTTCAAAAGTCTCATCAGCAACTTCTGGCTCAATACGCTCTTCAAGTTTAGAAATATCTGTTTCTTTTTCATTATGCACCCAGCTTTCAACGCGCTTACACATACCATCAAACCACTCACCTGTATTAACACTCAAATCTTTAATATGTCTAAATGCAGGCAAAGGCATAAGCTCTATAACGCCATCTGGATAGTCTTTTGTCAATGTTTTACAAGCAAGTTTTGGCTTACCATTGATCATCATAGCACAGCTTCCACAAATCCCTGCTCTACATACAAAGTCAAAACTCAAATCCGCATCCATTTTTTCTCTGATTTGAGTTAAGCACACAAAAATCGTCATAAATGGAGTTTCTTCAAGCTCATAAGTAACAAAATGAGGCTTAGAAATTTTACTTAATGGATTATATTTAAATGCTCTTATTGTTAATTTTCTACTCATAATCAACTCCTATTCTTTGATTTGGCGCTTTAAATTTAGCTTGTAATTCATAAGGCATTAAAGCATGTTGAATTTCATATCTACCTTTGCCTTCTGCTTCCATTTTTTCACGGATCGCATCAACTTCAGCTTGGCGTTTTTCACTTAATGGGTTTTCAATGATATTTCCTTTAGCACCATAACCTCTAAATGCAGGTGGGATTTCCATTTTCATAATGTCAAGATCTTCATACTCAACTCTAGGCATACTTTCACCTTCTACCCAGTAAGTATTTGTTCTTTTCATCCAATTTAAGTCATCTCTTTTTGGATAATCTTCTCTATAATGAGCCCCACGGCTTTCTGTTCTTAAAAGTGCACCATAAGCAACACATAAAGCAATTTTTAGCATTCTTGGAACTCTATAAGCTTCTTCAAGCTCTGGATTTGCACATTTTAATTCTTTATCATGCACTTTTAGATCAAGTGATTTATGATATAACTCTTCAAGCTCTTTAACCGCTTCTTCAAGACCTTGACCTGTTCTAAAGATAGCTACTTTTTCCCACATAATGTCTTTCATTCTGTTTTTGATTTCAAAGACATCATGCTTTCCTTCTTTACTTACAAGAGATTTTAAGTAATCATACTCTTTAGAAAGGAAAGATTTAACAATGTTTGTATCAATTTCTGAACCATTTTCTTTACAATATTGTGCAAAATAATCCCCTACGATCATACCTGCAACAACAGTTTCTGAACATGAATTTCCACCCAAGCGGTTAAATCCGTGCATGTCCCAACAAGCTGCTTCACCACATGCAAAAAGACCATTTAGCCATTGACTTTCACCGGTTGGTTTTGTTCTAATACCACCCATTGAGTAATGTTGCATAGGTAAAACTGGCGCCCAGCCTTTTGGACCCTCATCAGCAGGATCAATACCATTAAATGTTTTACAAATATCTTGAACATCGCGAAGATTTTTTTCAACATGAGCACGACCAAGGATAGAAATATCAAGCCATAAATGATCTCCATAAGGACTTTTTACCCCTTTTCCTTTTCTAATATGTTCCATCATTCTACGACTTACAACATCCCTACTTGCAAGTTCTTTTTTCTCAGGCTCATAATCAGGCATAAAGCGGTAACCATCAACATCTCTTAAGATACCACCATCACCTCTACAACCTTCAGTTAGTAAGATACCGCTTGGCACGATTGGAGTTGGATGAAATTGCACTGCTTCCATATTTGAAAGTCTGCAAAGTCCAGTTTCAAGTGCAATAGCAGCTCCCGTACCTTCACAAATAACAGCATTTGTAGTTTGTTTATAAATTCTACCATAACCACCTGTTGCAATCATAGTTCCTCTAGCAACATAAGCAATTAATTCTCCATTAGTTAAATCTCTAGCAATAGCTCCTAAACATTTTTTACCATCATGAATTAATCTTACTGCTTCCATTCTATCAATGATTTTAACTTGATGTTTAATCGCTTCATTTGCCACACCATATAACATACAATGCCCTGTTGCATCAGCTATATAACAAGTTCTCCATTTTTTAGTACCACCAAAGTCTCTTGCATTTATAAGACCATGTGCTTCTTCTTTTTCTTCGATAGTAGTTTTTTGAGCGTTTATAACAACAGTTCTAGGTCCTTTTGTAACTCTAGTCCAAGGCACACCCCAAGCAGCAAGCTCACGAACCGCTTTTGGAGCAGTTTGTGCAAACATTCTAGCTACTTCTTGATCACAGCCCCAGTCAGATCCTTTTACTGTGTCAGCAAAATGCACATCTTCATTATCACCTTCGCCTTTTACACTATTTCCTAAACTTGCTTGCATACCACCTTGTACAGCAGCTGAGTGAGATCTTTTAACCGGACAAATACTTAATAAAGTTACACTCTGACCACTTTTTGCAACTTCAATAGCAGCTCTTAAACCTGCAAGACCACCACCAATAACTAAAGCATCACTATATTGTATGTTCATATTTAGCTCCATCATAAGTTTTTACTATTTGCGCTACAGAGTTGTTTTGGTAATTATTAAGACCTATTTTTGCAAAAGCAGCTAAGCTTAATACACCTAAAACTAAGAAGAAAATACTAATAAACCATTTTGCTTTTTTAAGTTTTTTACGACTTTCTTTTGCATCTTTACCTTCAAACCAACCCCATTTTACACATAATCTATATAAACCAATACTTCCATGCAACTCAACACAGATTAATAAGGCAATATAAAATAACCACATAAAATGACTTACCACTCTATCGCCTGACATATCAGCACTGATTTTATCTGCATTAGTTATAACAAAAATCAAATGCGCTGAACCTAGGAAAAACATTACAAAACCAGTTGCAGCTTGAACCCACCATAAAGAAGAATCACCATGATTCATATATTTTAAGTGTGTTCTACAAAGTTGATATTGTCTAAAATTGATAGGAAATTTTCTCATTGCAAGACCTGCATGCACAAAGAAAATCACTAAAACACAGGCGGCTAAAAAAGAAGTGATGTAGCTCATCATAGGGCTATCAATGATAAATTTTAGTTCCAAAAAGTGAACTACTGAATCAAAAAAATCATCACTAACCAAAATGGTAGAAACGAAAAACATATGTGCCCACATAAACAAGCCTAAAATCAAGCCTGTTGCACTTTGAATATAGTCAAGTTTTGCTGGCATTTTGCTTTTTTTGCCATCAACACTCTTGCCTAAAAAACCTTCAATGAGTTGGCTCATATTTACTCCTTTAAAAAGTTGATAATTTATAATATCGGAGCAATTATAGAACTTTTATTCTTAAAAAAAATAAAAATTTATAAATTTTTTTTAATATTTCTTAAATAAAAAGATAAAATTAGTCCTAATAAAAACATTATAATACTTAAAATTTGACCCATACTCATACCAAAAACAACAAAGCCTATACCAAAGTCAGGCTCTCTATAAAACTCACAAACAAAACGCGCTAAAGCATAAAAAATTGTATAATAAGCAATAAGCTCTCCATTGTATTTTTTATATTTTTTTATCAATAATAAAATGATAAAAACTATAAAACCTTCTAAAAATGCTTCATAAAGTTGCGAAGGATGACGCAATACCCCATCTACATAAATACCCCAAGGTACATCCGTAGCTCTACCAAATAGCTCTTGATTTAAAAAATTTCCAATACGCCCAAAAATATAACCACATGGCACACTAATAGCAACCAAATCTAAATATTTCCATAAATTTTGTTTATTTTTTTTACAAAAAGCATAAGTTGCTATTAAAAATCCTATAACAGCACCAT
The DNA here is from genome assembly GCF_025771615.1 of Campylobacter sp. IFREMER_LSEM_CL292. NCBI lineage: Bacteria > Pseudomonadati > Campylobacterota > Epsilonproteobacteria > Campylobacterales > Campylobacteraceae > Campylobacter > Campylobacter sp. IFREMER_LSEM_CL292. The sequence goes on along the minus strand of NZ_JAKMQP010000005.1, from coordinate 15,690 downwards.
GGTAACTCATACCTCTAATTCCTACAAATTCTCCATTATAAAAAGGATTAAAAATTTGCCAAGGATGCGTAAGATACCATAAAGTATTTGCATCATAAATTAAAATATAACCCAATCTTGCACCTAAAATTACACCAATTTCAACCCATATAAAATAACTATCAAGCATAGCTTTTGAAATTCCCATATTGTCTTTAATAGCATAGTATTTTGCAACCATTAAAGCAACAAGTAAGGCTAATACATACATAATACCATACCAATGCACTTTTAAACCAAAAATTTCAAAAGCCACTACATCAAAATTTGCATAAATATTTTGCCAAAATTCCATAAAAAAGCCTTTATAATAAAACACATAATATAGCAAAAAATTGTATAATTATAAAAATAACAAGGAGAGAAAATGAAAAAAATATTATTATTTTTTAGCATAATTTTATTTTTAAGTGCTTGCACTGGTAATCAAAAAACTTATTATATTTCTATGCCAAGTTTTAAAAGTTCTTTTGAAGAACATAACAATACAAAAGAAAATAGCCCAAAAGTTAAAATCAATGAAATAGAAAATATTAAAAATACTTTTTATAGTTCTTATTTTGAACAATCTACCCTAAATCAAAGAATCAATAAAAGCCTAGAATTACTAAAAAAACAGCTATTTAAAGATAGTAAAGCACTATTAGAAAGTAAAGGATATACTATAGATAATGAAAATCCTGATTATGTTTTTAATATTACCATCAGTGCTAACTTATATGAGGATAAAGTTACAAGAAATTCAAGTCTTGGAGGCGATAGTGTAGAATCTTCTTTTATGATTATTTTAGAAGCTCAAAGTCATTTAAATAATTTGCATCAAGAAGATACCTTCCAAAGCACAACAAGCTCTGCAAAATTAAACGATCCTATTATTTTAAACTATCCTATAAAAGGTCAAGCAAGTATAGAAAGTTTTAGACAAGTTTATAGTGCTGTCCCAACCCAAGTAAATGAAAGTCTTGCAGCTAGTGCTTTGGAAATTGATAAAGTTTTTATTGCTTTTTACAAAGAAATCACTTCTAGTTTAAAAACCAATATAAAAGAAATCAAGGAAGAATCAAAAGCACAAGAAAATTTAGAAGCTCAAGATATAAAACAAGATAGTAGAAAGGAAGAAAAAATCTCTCCTTATCAAAATAATGAAGTAATTATTTTTGAATAGCTAAAGCATGAAACACTTTGATTCTAAATTTAAGGTCAATGTGTTTTTCTTCTGATTTAAATTCAACAGGCGTACTTATTTCTATTAAATTTTTATATCTTTGTAAATCATTTAAAAAAGAATAAAAAGCTTGTGGATTTTTCATCTTTACGCTAACTCCAAATTGATATTTTAAATATTCTTGTCTTTTTTTAATAGGAATAAGATTTATTTTGACATCATCAAAATAATTTTTCATAAAATCCATTAATTCTTTTTGAGAAAATTCCGCATTGATTTGAGCTAAATTTTGCGCGTTTGTACTTTGAAAATCTCTAATAACCTTTTCCAAAGCTTGTAATTCATTTAATGCTTTGGTGTTTTGAATTTGTTGAGCAGCTAATCTGGAATGTTCGATTTTATAATCCTTCAAAAAAGGTACAATTAAGAATAAAATCAATATTGCACAAAGTGCAACAAATGAAAAAGAATAAATCAATATCTTTAGTATATCAGCTTCTTCTAAGCTCTTATCTTTTTTGTTCATACATTTCCTCTGGTATAGTAATATTTACACTAACAAAGCGATACCACCCATTTTCTAATTGATAATAGCTTGTTTGAGAATTTGAAAAAATACTTCTTAATGGGGCTTCTAACAACAAAGCAAACATTTCTTTAGTAGGTGTAATACCTCTTAAAATAAGCGACCTATCTTCCATTAAAACCTCATCTAAAGATATATTTTTAGGCACTAAAGTAAAAAGGTTTTGAATACTTTTTAATAAAACTTTATTTTTACCATTCTCTCGTTCTTGTTCTAAATCCCCTAAAATCATTTCTGCTTTATTATTTTGTCTTACTAATTCTTGATATTTAAGTTTATTGGAATTAATTTGAGCTATGATTTGAGCTAATTCTTTTTTCTTATCATCAAGTTGCACAGATGCATAGTAGCTTTTAAAAACAACAACAATAAACACCACAAAAATCAAAGACACACTAATACTAGTAAAATAAATCCAAATTCTAGTAAAAAGATTAAAAACTGGTTTTATCTTAGGCTTTATTAAACTATATCTCATAGCTTCAAATCCTTAACTACAAGCTCATTCATCAAATTTAAAGTATCTATAAGCTCTACTTTTGGCTTTATAAAAAGCTCATTTTCTAAATAATCTAGCGAGGTTGCACTAAAACTTTCCTCATCAAAAATTACAATTTCTTCTAAAAAACTATTATCATACAAAGGATTATGATAAAATTCTTTTACACTTGAAATGATGTATTCTATCATTTTCATATCTGAACTAAAATTTTCTAAAGATTCCATAGGAAGCTGTTCTTCATTCTCATCTAAATCTTCAAGCTTATCAAGTTCTTTACTCATCTCTTCTAAACTTTTTAAATCATAATTTTGCTCATTTTCTTCCTCTTGGCTTTCATCATCAATTTGCAAATCAAATTCTTCCTTAATATCATCAAAAAAATCAACTTCGTCATAATTTTGACTAGCTATATTAAAATAACTTCCAAATAATATAATCTCATTTTTACAAATTAACATCGCAACAAAATCATGATATCTATACACATAAAGGCCTATTTTTTCTTCAAAACCTCTATTTGCTATACAATGATAAAGCAAAGAAAAAGGTGAGTAAAGCAAATCTAAACCACCAAAAGCTTCATAATCTTCTTTGTAAGAACTCAAAGATTGATTGGAAACATACAACAAAGCATTATTAAAAGGAATACATTTAACATTATTTGCTTCTACTCCAAAATTAGAAAGCTCTTTGAAATTTGAACTTGGCACTACACCTTGAGCAATAGGTGTAAAAAAAGTACAAATATAATAAATTTGAAAGTCTTTACTTAAATTTTTAACATATTCTATTGCTTTTTCTTTATCTTCAAAACTTTTTTCAAAAGTATCAACTGGTTGAGATTTTTTCCAAGTATGACATCTTATAATGTATTGTTTTTCATCATAACAAATACAAATTAAAAGCTGTAAAATATACTTTCTAAAAAAAGATAACATGGTGTTTATCCTTTATCTATTTGACTTATCATATCAAATTTTTCTTTTATCAATACTTTAGCTTCTTCTAAATTCAAATTTTGTATTTTGATTTCTTCACTTAATCTATAAGTAATCTTAGAAAAAGGCTTAGGTAAAATCATTTTATCCCAACTTTTAAATTCCCAAAAAGAACTTGCTTCATAATTTAGCAAAAAAAGTGGAGCATTTTTTTTTAAAGCTATCATCACAGAACCATCTGAAACACTATGATAAGGTCCTCTTGGCCCATCTGGAGTGATAATCACATCATCGCCTTGATCTAAAATTTTAAAAGATTGTTTCAATAAAGCCAAAGCACCTTTGCTTGTGCTACCTCTTAAAGTATCCAAACCAAAAAAAGCAATATTTCTAGCAATGATCTCCCCATCTTTATGGTGTGAAATCATCACATAAGCTTTTTTTCCTTTAATACCCATTTTACGATAAGCAAAAGGCATTAGAGCAAGACGCCCATGCCAAAAAAGTATCACACATGATCTTTTTGGAAGCTTTTGCCCTAAATAAACCTTTCTACAAGTTAAAAAAATTAGCCATTGTAATAAAAAAATTCCAAAAGCTAAAAGATTAATCTTAAAGGATTTCGCCATTTAACACCATACGTCTAGGATTGGTGATTTTTACTTTTTTCATTTGTCCTAATAACTCTTCACTGCCTTTAACTTGAATCAAAAAATTATTATCACTTCTACCTGCTACAAAACCTTCACTTCTTAATTCTTCAAATAAAACTTCAAATTCTTTATCTTTTTGTTTTACAACAATTTCATCTAAAATTTCTGTATGTCTTGCTTGCAAAACACTCAAGCGTTTTGAAGCTATATCATCAGGAATTTGATTTGGCATAGTTGCAGCTTTAGTTAGCGGTCTTTTAGAGTATTTAAAAGAAAACATTTGCTCAAATCGCACTTTTTCAAGTACATCCATGGTATCTTCAAAGTCTTTATCACTCTCACCTGGAAAAGCCACAATCACATCAGTAGAAATACTCACATCTTTACACATAGAACGAAGTTTCAATGCTCTATCTAAATACCACTCTTTAGTATAACCGCGTTTCATAGCCTTTAAAATTTCACTTGAACCACTTTGCAAAGGCATATGCATAGACTTACAAACTTTAGGATTTTTAGAAAAAACCTCTAAAAATCTATCATCCATATGCAATGGATGTGGGCTTGTAAAGCGGATACGCTCCAAACCTTCAATTTCGCTTAGCTTTTCCAAAAGATCTGAAAAATTAATCTTTTCATGAGCATTAGAAAATCTTTTGCCATAATTGTTAACATTTTGTCCTAGTAAAAAAATCTCTTTAGCACCCTTAGAAACAGCTTTCAATGCTTCATTTTTAATAATCTCAAAAGGTATAGAAATCTCATCTCCTCTTGTGTGAGGCACTATACAATAAGTACAATGCTTATCACAACCTATGGAGATATTAATATAGGTCTTATAAAGGCTATTTCTAAAATCTGCAAAAGCATAATTACTCTCATCAAAATCTATATCATTACCTAAAAATTTTGGAGTATTTACGGCCTTTGTGATTTTGGAAACATTTCTAGCACCCAAAACAAAATCCACACTAGGAGCACGCTTAAAAATCTCATCTCCCAAATGTGAAGCAGTGCAACCACAAACTCCTATTTTAGCTCCATTTTTTTTGATTTTTTCAAAACTTCCAACTTCTGAAAAAAGCTTATGTACAGGCTTTTCACGCACCGAGCAAGTATTGATTAAAATCAAATCTGCTTCTTTTGCATCTTGAGTTAATTCATAATTTTCTTTTTCTTTAAGTTCAGCTATCATATGCTCTGAATCACGCACATTCATAGCACAACCTAAAGTTTGTATAAAAAGTTTTTTACTCAAAGAATATGTACCTCATACATAAAATCTGCATCATCTAAACCATATTTGATTGTTCTATGATAAACACATTTTCCCTTTTTTTCAAAATGCTCTACTAAAGCGATCAATTGCTTATGGGCATTATCTTTATCAAAATAGAAAAATTTTTGACCTTCTTTATCCACAGCCTTTTCAATACTTTCTAAACTTATACTTTTTGGCTTTTCATCAACAGAGGTTCTTGCTATTTTTAAGTCCATATCATCATCCTCAAGTTTTTTTAATCTGAAATTATAGCAAATTTTACTTTTAATTAAACTTATTAAAGATATAATTTTATTCTTCAAACTTTTAAAATCCAAAATTAAGGTTGTATTGTCATTATGGAAAAAATCACAGATATAATTGAATCCATTGCTAATGAGAAAAATTTACAAATAGAAGATGTAAGAGAAAGAGTTAAAAAAGCACTTATTAATACTGCTAAGAAAATTTATGGCGATAAATATGAATTTTTTGTTGATTCAGGTAAAAATTTGCAACTTTATCAAAAAATCATCGTAGTAGCTGATAATGATGAAAGATTAGAAAATAAAAATGAGCATTTTATCGCTTTAAGTAAAGCAAGGGCTGAAGCTAAAGATGTAGAAATTGGCGATGAGCTAACTTATGAATGTTCTTTGGAAAATTTAGGCCGTACTGCTGTAAATATCTTACATAAAGAATTAGAATATAACATTCAAAAACTCTTAGAAGAAAAAATCTATGAAAAATACCAAAAAATGGTAGGACATATGGTTTTTGGTAGCGTAGTAAGAGTAGATAGTGAAGAAAATACCTATGTAGAAATTGATGAGTTTCGTGCATATTTGCCTAGAAAAAATCGTATCAAAGGTGAAAAATTTAAAGTAGGCGATGTGATTAAAGCTGTTATTAGACATGTATATATTGATAAATCGGGTATGAGAATGGAGCTTAGTAGAACTAGCCCTAAATTTTTAGAAGCTTTATTAAAAGCTGAAGTTCCTGAAATCAAAGATGGTCTTATAAATATTTATGCAAGTGCAAGAATTCCAGGCGAGAGAGCAAAAATCATCTTGCAAGCTAATAGCCCGAGTGTTGATGCAGTAGGAGCAACTGTGGGTATAAAAGGAGTTAGAATCAATGCTGTAAGCAAAGAATTAAAAAATGAAAATATTGACTGCATTGAGTATTCTAATGAAATGGCAATTTTAATCACAAGAAGCTTAGCTCCAGCCATTATAAACTCAGTTAGCATTGAAGATAAAAAAGCTATTGTAACGCTAAATAGCGAGCAAAAAAGCAAAGCCATAGGAAAAAGTGGTATTAATATACGCTTAGCTAGTATGCTTCTTGGATATGAGATAGAGCTTAATGAAGTAAATAATGAAGATAAAACTAATAACCAAGAAGAAGCGTTTAAAAACCTTAAAGCTTTATTTGGAGAAAACTAAAGCTGCTTACCGACAGTTTGCTCGGTAAGCTTTCTTTCTAAAACTAAATCCACTATAGGTTGCTCTCTTTTATTTGCCTTTTGGCAGTGATTTTTATCAAAAAAATCTGTGATTTTAATAACTATTTTAGCCCATCTTTTATCACGCTCTCTCCAAGCATGAGACGATAAAGACTCCCAAGCATAACCATTAAACAAAGTAGCATTGACAAAATGATCAAGCGCTCTCACACCTTGTCTAACCCTAGCAGGATTACCAAAAGTACCCACTATAACAATAAAAAGATAACTAATCACCGCTAAAGGAACGATAGCGCAAAGTAGTATAGTTCCTGCTAATTTTTCTTTCATTTTTGCCTTTTTATAAATCTTATATTCATACCATTTGCCGATCTTATAGTAAGTCTTCCTACTATATCAGGTACAAAATTTTCTTCTAATTCTAACTTATAAGTCCTTAAAATATTAGCTAAAATCAAAACAGCCTCTTGCATAGCAAAACCCTGCCCTATACACACACGCTCTCCCATACCAAAAGGCATATAAGTGTCTTTTTTAATCTTGCTTTTATCTTCATGGCGACTTGGATCAAACTCATGTGGATTTTCCCAAAAACTATCATGTCTATGAATAAGCCATGGAGCTACCACTACACCTGAACCTTTTTTAATAAGCTTATCTCTCATTTTGTTATCATTTCTTGCTTCTCTAGCAAAAAAGCCAACTGGTGGATAAAGTCTTAAACTTTCTTTAAACACATTTGTAAGATATTTCATTGCTCTAATATATTCTATTTTAAACTCTTCATCACCTGCAACTTGCATGATTTCTTCATAAGCTTTTTGTTGCTCATTTGGAGAAATACTTAAAATATATAGTGTCCAAGTTAGTGAACTTGCAGTGGTTTCATGGCCTGCTAAGAAAAGCATGGCAACTTGGTCTAAAATTTCATTAAAAGAAAATCTCTCATTAGTATCTGCATCTACCACCATAAGCAATGATGATAAAATATCTTCATATTTTCCTTGATCATTTAGAGCATTATCATATCTTGGCTTTATAATATCTGATAAAACCTTGCGTATAACTCCACCTGCTTTAAGTCTTTTTTTCTCACCTAAAAGATTTGAAAGCCAAGTTGGGAAACGAAACATTCTTCGCATAGCTGTTTTAACTGTTTCTTCTTGCACAGTTACAAAAGCATCCAAAACAAGTTTACCTTTTTGCTCATCAAGTTTTGATGACATAATAGTTCTAAAAATCACATCTGCAGTCACAAAAGTCATAGCTTCATCTACTTCTATAATCGCTTTATCTTCATACCTTGCAAATCTTGCCATCATATCAGAAGCTGCTTCACTCATCAAATTAAAAACCTTAGAAATCCTTGTCATTTCAAAAGAAGGTCTTAAAAGTTCTCTTTGCTTTTCCCATACTCTATCATTAGTTGTAAAAATACTTATACCCAAAAGTGGTTCTAAAAGCTCATGTAAAAGTTGGCTTTTTGGATATTTTCTAACCTCATCTACCATAATGCGTCTAACTTCTTTTGGATCATTTACTACATATAGATCAAATCCGGGCATTTTTACTCTACCCATCATCATTTTATAGCTTCGCTCATAAAGTCCATCAAGCCAAGATCTTCTTTTTAGTAAAAAAGTAGTTAATGTAGAAGCTTTATTTTTATAAGGCTTTGGATGAAAAGGACACTGACCCATGTTTTCCTCCTACTTGATTTTTTCTTCTAATTTATTTTTACCTATAATAAATTCAAAAAAGTTATATACTCCTTGAATTTGTGTGGCAAATAAATATAAAAAATGTGCTTTATATTTGTCTTTTTTGATTTTTTTATAATCTTTGTTTTTATATAAGGTATGAAATTTAGTCGAAAGGTATTTTGGACTAAATTGTGTTTTCACTCCGCTTGTGCGTATAAAATCAACTTGTGCAAAACAAGCCCCATCGATAATAGAGGTAAAATCATACCATATTAAATTCTTACTTCCTAAGTACTCTAAGTCTTTTCTAAACTCAAAAGATCTTTTTTGATAGCTTACCAAAGGTATACACTCGCCTAAAGTTAAAACCTTTAAATTTTCAAAAGAAATATTTTCTTTTTCACATTTTCTAAGCACTTTTGCTAAAACATTTATGCAAAGCACCGTTCCTACGCTATGTGCGCTTAAGATGAGCTCATAGTTTTTATCATTTGCATTTTCTTTTAGTTTTTCAAAAATAACTCTAGCAAAATCATCCATTCTTAACTCAAGTTCACCTTGAGAATTTTTCTCCCAGTTTGCACAAAAAGAACAAATTCTAGCTATCCAAAAAACAGCTAATTTCTTGCCTAATTTATAAAGCATTTTTGGTAAAAACACTAACGATAAAACAAAAGCTAAAATTCCTAAAATAATATGAAAATTTTGCAAATAAAATAAACTTCCAAAAGCACAAAATAAAGTAAAAATCAAACTCAAAAGCACATAAAAAAATGGATAATAACCTGTGATAAGTTGATGCGGGGATTCTTTACCAAATTTTAAAAAAAGCCCTGTAATAGTATAAATTCTAAAAAAACTATAACAATCACTCAAAGCATCTTTTATACCCTCTGACCAGTTTTTTTTGACTATATCATTCCAGCTTAAAAAGGTATAAGTAGTGTTTGTGTATGGAGTTTGAATTTGCCAAAAAGGATAAATATTAACTTGAGCTTTTGATAAAGTATAATCATAATTTAAAAGTGTATTCTGCTCGGTTAAATTTTTTTTAAACATAGCATAATAATGCCTATATCCTCTAGGATCATAACCAGCTATATAAAAAACATCTCTTTTTTGGCATATTTTTTCCATCAACATCCTAAGTAAATTTAATACTGAATTTAAAAATATAGCTAAAGTTGTTATCTTTGTCAAATACCTATTTAAAGATAAAATGAGGGGTTTTTACTCTGAAATTATTCATTAAAAAATATTTTATAAAATAAATAAAAATTAAAAAAATAAAGAAAGAATTTATGGATGTAATCTTACTAGGTGGTAGCAATAGTGTAGTTAAAAATGGTCTTAGGATAGGTCTTGAAAATAAAGACATTACATTACATAATTACGCTTTAGGGCTTAGTACTTCTTTACAAAATCTTTATGAGTTAATACGCCATGAAAATACTATAAATAAAAGTGATTTTCTTATCAGTGAATCAAATATCAATGATTATTTAAGCCCTATGAGCTTAAATATTATACTTAGAAATATTGATTATTTTTACGAAGAACTTTACAAAGCAAACAAAATTACTATAGTGCTTATACTCCCCATACCAGCTTGTAATGATAAATCAAAAGCTATCAATGAAGCTCATAGGAAAAATTGTACTCATTATGGTTTTAATCTAATCGATGTAGATCTTTACTACCAAAAAAATAATCTTTATGATTTTGATCAAAACTATAAATTCCACCCTATGCCACTAGCTATGCAAGAGCTTGGAAAAAACATCGTTAAAAATTTACATAACTTTAAAAAATCCAAAGAAGATATCATTTGCTCAAAAAGAAAATTTCATATCTTTACGCCCTCAAATTCAACTAAAATAGAGCATAAAAACTCATTTTTTTGTGAAAAAACTATAAATATCAAAGCTAATGAAAAAATTATTTTCCCAAAAGAGTTAAAAAACTATCAAATCTTAGGCATACACACTTGGAATCACGCCAGTTCATTAACCCATGCTATATCATCTATAAGCATTGAAAACTCATCTTTTAAATTAGTAAAAAATTTTGGACTTATCAATACTTTTCAAGATATACAAAATGAAAAAGCAATTTGTGATGAGCAAACCTTTTTGTATGTTAATACACAAATTATCAAGCAAAGTGAGGAAAGTTCGGGCTTAAGCATAGCAAATGAAAAAACACCAAGGCTTGATTATGTGGATTTAGTAGGAATTTTACTTTTAGAAAAAGATGATGATAAAAAAATTGAATGTAAAATTCAACTTATAAATGCTTATGAGCTTTTGATACCACCTATAGCATTTTATAAAGAATTAGTGCTAGAATACCATGAACTAAAAAAACTTGATATGCAAACATTTTTACAAAGTCAAAATCATAATCTTTTGCGTTTTTTAAATCATAAAGGCTTAAAAAATGAATATGAGATGTTTATCCACCAAAACAATAAATTTTATGGAGCTAGCTTAAGGATAAAAGAAAGATTAAGCTATAAGCTTGGAGAAGCTATCATGAAAAATAGCAAAAGTTATCTAGGGTATTTTAAAATACCCTTTGAACTAAGAAAAGTCAAAAAAGATCATTTTAAAAATCAAAAAGATCAAAAAAATCTACCACCACTAAAAGCCTATGCAGACTACAAACACGCTCAAATAGCCAAAACACACTTGCCTTATCTTTTAGGTAATGCACTTTTACAAGCCTCAAGAACCCCTTTTAAAATAGGCTATTTAAGCTTGCCTTTTAAGCTAAAAAAGATTGCAAAAAACTATAAAAAGAAATTTTAATCTAAACTAGTATTTTTGAAAAAATTTCCATTGACTTGGGTTTTATATATCACATAATTTCTAAATTTAGCATGTAAAACCGCATCAGGTTTATACGCTCTGCATTCTTTCCAAAAAATATGCAAGCTTTTTTGATAAGTCAAACCTTCAATATCATAAAAGGCTTTTCCCATAACTTTTAAAGGACTATTATGATATAAAGCAGAAAGTCCTACTGTGCTATTTATCACTATAGTACCCCTTGCATTGATTAAGAGCGTAGGTAAGTGTAAGTCATGTACATATAAAATTCTACCCTCGACATTGTATTTTAAGCTCAAATCTTCTATAAGTTTAGTATAGTCCCTATAGCCACGATCCATAGGATGGTGTTTAAAAACTAGGTATGACTTTGCTTTGGCATGATTAGCAAAAGAGATAATCACCTCTTCTATAAATTTTTCTGTAGTTTTTTTATAATGATGGGAGAGTTGAGTATCATTATGCACTTGTAAAATAGCTAAAAAATACTTTTGTTTTAGAGAAAGAATTTTTTCATTTAAACTTTTTTCTGTAATTTTGTATTTATTTTTTCTATATACTGAACAAAGCCAAGGTAAAAAGTCAAATAGTTTTAAACTTCTATGATGTAAAGAATTATTAAAATACCAAGAAAATAAAAAAGCAAAAAGCCAGTATAAAAATGAAGAAAAGGCCATATTTTTAAAAGTGCTTGAGAAAGTTTTAAATTTAAAATCTTTATCAAATTTTTTCTGACTTAGATAAAATTCTTTTTCTCTTGGTAAAGTGGAGTTTGCATTTACTCCATCCTTTTCAAAAGTAATGAAGTTTGGTCTTATATAACCTTCTTCAAAAATCCATACTTCAATACCCATTTGCTTAGCAACATTAATGGCTATCTCATGCACTTTTCTACAATCATTATACATAATGATAACTTGAATTTGTTTTTCTTCAAAAAGCTTTTTATAAAAGTCTTCAAGCTCGGCTAAGCTTTTAGTATAGTTAATGCTTTTAAAAGGATAAAAGAAAAAATCTCCACCATTAAAATTTACTTTATAAACCTTAGCTTTTGGAATTTTTGTAGCAATTTTACGAAAAAAACCTCCCACAGGTCCTTGGAGTAATAAAACATTTTTACCAGAAAATTTTTTTAATTTCTTACTTAAATTCATCTAATCAAAATAAATTCTACTAATCTTCTTATTTTTCTTAATATATAAATTCTTATATCCATAAACCAACGCAAATAAAATTTAGAAAAATAATCTTTTTGCATTTTTAACATTATATCTAATGCAAGCTCAACTTCACATAAATTTTTATTTTTTGGATGGATGTATCTTGGATAAAGGATCAAAACCCCCGCAACTAACTCTTCTAAACTAAGCATTCTTGTGCGTCTTGGAATTTCATGTAAATCGCTTGTCAAACCCCAACCTGCATAAAAAGGCTTGCCATACACCACTACTTTTTTGCCACGCAAAAGAGCGTCAAAACCACTTGTAGAGGTTATAGTATGCACTTCATCACAAGCATTTATAGCACTATCTATGCTGATATTTTCTATAATCTCATCACAATATTTTAAAATAATGCTTTTATCTTTTAAACCCTTACGGTTACCACTTAATACATCAGGGTGAGGTTTAAAAACTATAAAGGCGTTTTCATTGGCCTTTCTTACACTTTGTAAAAGTTTTAAAGTATCATAACCAGCCCCACCTAAAATCATAGAAGCATCATCTTCTACTTGAGCAGGGATTAAGATGATTTTTTTATCGGTATTAAAATTTAGCTTTTCATGTTTTAAGCCATTATACTTTGAAAATTTATTTTGTGTGATGATGGTGATGAGTTTTTTAGCTCTTTGTTTTAAACTCTCATCAAATTCATGATTTTGTAAAATATCTTCTAAATCACTTGGCTTGTTTGGATCAACATACAAACCTTTGCTATCTATTATCAAAGAAAAAGGGCGTGTAAGATCTGAACCTAAAAAAACAGAGCGCAAAAAGCCATCTTCCACCAAGAAAATCTCATTATTAAAATCTTTAGCCAATAAAGTTTTATCATACTTTTTACCCCAGATGAAAATTTTATCTTCAGGTTTTAAATTCGCTTTATAAAGTGCAGCTAGTGAGTTTAAAAAAATGATTTTATTGTTTTTAGCTTTGAAAAAGGGTTTCATAAACCAACGCTTCCACAAAGTAAAACCCAAAAAATACAAAGTATTAGAATTAGCTTGTTCTATCTTTTTATACTTTGCTAAAGTATAAATAGTATTAAAAATATCACTTTTTTGATTTAAGTAAGGATTAAAATACTCACTATATAAAATATAAGTAGCATAAAAAACCTCTTCCATGGTTCTTTTTTTAAACCTTCTTTTACACGCTTGCTTATCTTGAGTTAAACCCCAACCTGCATAAAAAGGCATGCCATAACACACACATTCGCATCCTAATATCAAAGCTTCAAATCCCATACCAGAAGTTTTCGTATAAACTTTTTTAAAATGACTTAATAACTCTATAGGATTATAATTTTCTTTTATAACTACACATTTGCTTGGTAAATCTTGCACAACAAAATCACTTTGCTTTTTACCACTTAATACATCAGGATGAATTTTAATGTATATTTTAGCATTTGGATTTTCTTTGATAGCTTCATTTATGATATCTTGAGTTGAAAAACTACCAGCTAAACCAAATTTTAATGAAGCATCATTTGCTACTTGAGTGATGATTAGAACGCGTTCTTCATTATCGTTAAAAAGATCTTTTGGTATGCAAAGATTATTATTATACTTACTAAGTTTTTCTTTTTTTATGAGTTCTATGGCTTTTTTTGCTTGCTCTAATTCTTCAGAACTAAATTCGTAAGTATTTAAAATATTTTCAAGTTTAGATGATGCGGTAGCATCGTAATAAATTCCTACTTCATCTTTGACGATAGAAAAACTTGGACTATTTTCTACACCTAAATTTAATGAGCGCAAAAAGCCATCTTCTAAAAGTAAAAATTTTACATTGTACTTTTTAGCTAGTTCTATAGCTTTTAAACCGGATTTTTTTCTACCCCAACCTACAAAAACATCTTCTTTTGTGATATTTTTATAAAAATAATATAAAGTAATCTTGTAAAAATTTTTTACATTTTCTTTTAATCTTTTAGATACAGTATAAAATTTCAATTTTAAGGTCTTAATATATTTCTATTTTTACTTTTTAATATTCCTTTTAAATCATATATTATTGTATTTTTATTATCACAAAAAGAAATATCCATAAAAATATCGTGAGCTACAGCTATGATAATAACTTGATAATTTTTCAAAGAAAAATCAGATAAATTTGATAATTCTAATCCATATTCACGAGAAACTTCATAACTATTTGCATATGGATCATATATATCTATATAACTTGTATACTCTTTCATTTCCTTAATAATGTCAATAACCTTAGAGTTTCTAATATCAGTACAATTTTCCTTAAATGTTATACCAAAAACAGCAATTGAGCTTTTAGAAATAAACATGTCATTTTGAATCATTTTTTTCACTAGATTAGTTACAATCTCTTTACTCATATTATTATTTACTTCACGAGATGATAATAATAATCTTGGAGAATAGTTATGTGATTCGGATTTATGGATCAGATAATATGGATCAACTCCTATGCAATGTCCACCAACTAAGCCAGGTGTAAATTTTAAAAAATTCCATTTTGTACTCGCAGCCTCAATGACCTCAAGTGTATCAATACCTATTCTTTGAAAAATGCACGAAATCTCGTTCATAAAAGCTATATTTACATCTCTTTGTGCATTCTCTATGATTTTAGCAGCTTCAGCAACTTTAATACTTGAAGCTTTATATGTACCAGCACTAATAACGCTTGAGTATAAATTATCAACAACTTCTGCAATATTCTCATTAGATCCGCTTGTTATTTTTTTTATATCTGTAAGTTTTCTAGTTTTATCTCCTGGATTAATTCTTTCAGGAGAATACCCGCAATAAAAATCTTTATTGTAAACCAGACCACTTATTTCTTCTAGAATAGGAACACATATTTCTTCAGTACATCCAGGATAAACAGTGCTTTCATATATAACTATATCATTTTTTTTCAATAAAGATGCTATGGCTTTGGTAGCACTTTTTATAGGTGTCAAATCTGGATTATTGGAAGAATCTATTGGAGTTGGAACTGTAATAATATAAAGATTAGCTTTACTTATATCACTTATAGAATAAGTAAATGCTATATTTTTTTTATTACTTAAAATTTCTTCTTGCAAGACTTCTTTTGTTTTGTCAAATCCATTCTGCAACTCAACAACTCTTTCTTGCGAGATATCAAAACCAATAACATTATACTTTTTTGAAAATTCAACAGCTAAAGGCAATCCTACATAACCTAAACCAATAATAGCTATATTTAATTTTTCAATCACTTTCACTCCTTAATTTCACATAATAAAATACTATAATCACTTAAAAATTAATTTTTATAATATAAATTAACTATACATTTTCATTTACTTTT
>NZ_JAKMQP010000041.1:0-501 GCF_025771615.1 Campylobacter sp. IFREMER_LSEM_CL292 | reverse complement strand
TATCCAAAACCTCAACAATACTCTTAATGAAATCACAAAAGAAAAGGATCAATGTATATTAAATAAAGATAATTTAATAAACAATCAAGCTGATAAAATTAAATTCTTACAAAAAAATATAAAAGAAAATTCAACTCAACTTAATCAAATCCAAACTAAACTATCCTTCCAAACCAAATACGGCACAGCTAAAACAAGAATTCAAAACCAACTCTCCTATAAACTAGGTCAAGCTATGATAGTAAATTCTAAATCTATACTAGGTTATATAAGAATGCCTTTTGTATTATCTTACATAAAAGATAAACATAAACAAGAACAAAAAATCTATCAAGAAAAAATAAAAAAAGATCCTTCTTTAAAGCTACCTTCATTAGAAGATTATCCTGATTATCAAGAAGCCTTAAAAGAAAAAGAATGTTTAACTTATAAACTAGGAGAGGCTCTTATAAAAGCTAATAAAACTTGGTATAAGGGTGGGTATGTTAAGATGTGGTTTGA
>NZ_JAKMQP010000040.1:0-524 GCF_025771615.1 Campylobacter sp. IFREMER_LSEM_CL292 | reverse complement strand
TTTCTCTACATGAAACCACCAACTAGGATCCTTATAAGAAGGATACTCTACTTCGGGAGTGTAAATTTTTGTTTTATACTTAATGCTTTTCACAAAAGAACCACCTAAAGCATTGACTTTTAACAAAATATCATTCTCAAACGGAGCTTTGGAAGTAATAGTTGCTTTAGCTTTACCACTAGAATTAAATGTTGTATCATGATCATTTAAAGTGGCATCTCCACTTATATTCCATTCTACTTTAGAACCTGTTTTTCCACCTTTTAATACAGCATGTACTACTTCTCCTTCTTGAGTATAAAGTGTTTCTTTATCAAGTTCTAAATTCAATTCTCTTTGATAAAGATTAATTTTATCTGCAGTTATTTCAGTTTTAGCAATAGCTGATTTCATATAACTAAACTTAATAGTAAGTTCTTTAACACTAGGATCACTAATACCACTAAATTCTAAAGTAGCTTCACCTTTATCATTAACATTAAAGCTTTCTTTTTTAGCTTTCACTCCTTTACTTCCACTGATTT
>NZ_JAKMQP010000004.1:0-121128 GCF_025771615.1 Campylobacter sp. IFREMER_LSEM_CL292 | reverse complement strand
TTAAAATACTCTTTAAAATACTCTTTAAAATACTCTTTAAAATACTCTTTAAATTTTGGAACATTTATTGCTTTGCAAAGTTCTAAGCAATATTTTGAAAGGATTTAAAATGGGTTTTAGAATAAACACCAACATAGGTGCAATGAATGCACATGCAAATTCAACTATCACAGCAAGAGAGCTTGATAAGTCTTTATCAAGACTTAGTTCAGGTCTTAGAATCAACTCTGCAGCAGATGATGCTTCAGGTATGGCTATAGCAGATAGCTTAAGATCGCAAGCTGCAACTTTAGGTCAAGCGATAAATAATGGTAATGATGCTATAGGTATTTTACAAACAGCTGATAAGGCTATGGATGAGCAGCTTAAAATCTTAGATACTATCAAAGTAAAAGCTACTCAAGCAGCACAAGATGGACAAAGTACTAAAACAAGAAATATGCTTCAAGCTGATATTAATCGTTTGATGGAAGAACTTGATAATATAGCTAACACTACAGCTTTTAATGGTAAACAACTTTTAAGCGGAAACTTTATAAATCAAGAATTCCAACTAGGTGCACAGTCAAATCAAACTGTAAAAGCTAGTATAGGGCCAACTCAAAGCTCTAAAATAGGTGTAACTAGATTTGAAACAGGTTCTCAAGCTAAAAGTAGCGGTGTGACTCAGCTTACCATTAAAAATTATAATGGG
Organism: Campylobacter sp. IFREMER_LSEM_CL292; assembly: GCF_025771615.1. Taxonomy (NCBI): domain Bacteria; kingdom Pseudomonadati; phylum Campylobacterota; class Epsilonproteobacteria; order Campylobacterales; family Campylobacteraceae; genus Campylobacter; species Campylobacter sp. IFREMER_LSEM_CL292. The sequence goes on along the minus strand of NZ_JAKMQP010000004.1, from coordinate 120,434 downwards.
GTAGATGATTTTAAATTCCAACCTGTAGTGATTTCTACTTCAGTAGGAACAGGGCTTGGTGCTTTGGCTGAAGAGATTAATAGAGTTTCTGATATTACAGGTGTTAGAGCAAATTTCTTAGTTGAAACTACGGGTGTTGGTCCTATAAAAGCTGGTGTTACGAGTGATGATTTTAAGATTAATGGTGTAACTATAGGTAGGATAGAATATCAAGATAGTGATCAAAATGGCTCTTTGGTAGCTGCTATTAATTCGGTTAAAGATAGCACTGGTGTAGAGGCTTCAAGAGATGCTAATGGTAGACTTGTTTTAACTTCAAGAGATGGTAGAGGCATTAAAATAGATGGTAGTATCGGACCTGGTTCAGGCATTAGAAAACAAGATTATGAAAATTATGGTCGTTTATCTTTAATCAAAAATGATGGTAAAGATATCTTAATATCAGGAAGCAATCTCTCTGCTATAGGTATGGGTACTGCTGATATGATCTCTCAAGCTTCTGTATCTTTAAGAGAATCAAAAGGAAGAATTGACACCAATGTAGCGGATGCTATGGGCTTTAATGCTTACAAAGGTGGCGGTAAGATGATTATAACTCATGCAAGTGTTTCAGCTTGGATGAGTGCACAAGGTGGCATGAGTGCTGGTACAGGATTTTCTGTAGGTAGTGGGAATAATTATTCTCAAATTTATGAAGGAAATGTTGTAACTGTAACTGCTTTTTCAATAGCTTTTGGTTTTAGTTCCGATGGTAGTGGTGCAACTCAATTTGCTAATTTTCAAACAAGTGTTGGTGCTATGACTATAGCAGCTAATGATCAAACTCCAGGTGTTACCACACTTAAAGGTGCTATGGCTGTGATGGATATAGTAGAAACCGCTACAGCAAATCTAGATGCCATTAGAGCTGATATTGGTGCGGTGCAAAATCAAATCACAGCTACACTAAATAACATCAGTGTAACCCAAGTAAATATCAAATCAGCTGAATCAAACATCAGAGATGTAGATTTTGCAGCAGAAAGTGCAAATTTCTCTAAATACAACATCCTAGCTCAAAGTGGATCTTATGCTATGAGTCAGGCTAATGCTGTGCAACAAAATGTTTTAAAACTCTTACAATAAATCCAAATAATATAAGGCAGTTTCGCCTTATATTAAATTTCTTTTTTCTAAAATATCTTGTAAAGGTATGATGGCTATTTTTAAGGCTTTTTCTTGAACTAAAGCTAGTTCGCTGATTTCTTCTAGCCAAGATTTATGTGCTGTAATCCAAGCAACAAGTTTATTTTGTTTATCGCTATCATTGTGCATAGGATTAACATATATTTTTGAAAAAGAACTTTCTAAATGAAATAGTGATGGTCCTAAAATTTCTCTTAAAAAAATATATTTTTTGCTTTCTAATTTTTCTTTTAATTTGTCTATTTTTAAATTTAATTCTTTGATAGTATAATGAGTTTTACTTTTTGAATTTAATTCTTTATGAAGTTTTTTGCATTCTTTTAAAAAATTTTGGCTAATTTTTATGTTTTGTTTGATTTGCTTATAAGCTTTTAGCATAAGTTCTTGGCTGTCTTTGCGTTTTGGTGGATTTAGTTTCGGAAAAGGTTTTTTTACTTCATCTTTTAAAAATTCTTCACAAATTTCTTTAAAATGTTTTTCTATGGTTCCTTCTATCCTTGCCCCGCCTTCTGTGGCATTGTAAATTTTTGTAGTTTTTTGTTCAGAAATTAAGTTTTCGAAGATATTTTTAAATAAAATCCATATTTCAGAACTATGGACATAACCTTTTCCACCATATGCTTTTATTTTATACTTATCTTTGTTTTTTTCAAATTCTCCTTCATGATAGGCACTATGGATAAATCCTTCGCTATGAGTTTGTCCATCATCGCTATAAGCTAAATCTTGTCCTATTAAGATGATATTTTCATGTCCTAGTAAAAGTGCTAGTTCATAGTTTAAATGTGCCACGCTCATTCCACCACTTACATAGCCAAAATCATGCAATCCTAAAGAATAAGCAAAAGGTAGCGATCTTGAAACTAAAATATATTTTCTTTTGTTTTTTTCTAAAAATTTTATACTATCTTTATATACTAATGAAGCTAAAATAAAAGTAATGTCTTTATCAAATTCTTTAAAATCATTGTCAAAGCATTTTGATACCACATCATCTCTTTCTAGCATACAAACATAATCAGGTTTTATACCTGCCTTTGCTAAGATAGGATAAGCACTATCAGCGCAAAATATAGTAGCTTTGTTAGCATATTTTTTAAGTAAAGGAAGTTGTTTTTTTAAAGAAGGTCCAGTAGCTACCAATATAGCATTTTTGCTTTTATTTGATCTTTTTTTCTTAAATTCACTAAAACTTGGATGTGTAAGCATTTTAGGTAAGTTTAGAACAAATTGCTCTATGCCTTGCATGGCATCAATTGGATCATTTCCTCTTCTTAAAGCAATATTTTTAATAGCTTGTATATTTAAAGTGCTAATTAGATTGATTTCTTTTTTTTGATCTTCATAAAATTTAGAATGAATGTGTAGATTGTAAGTTTTTAAAAATAAATTTAAAAAAGAGCACAATGTATCAGCTTTCGCATAGTTAAATTCTTTTGTATGGATTAAAATAAATCTACCTTCTAAAAGTTCTTTGGAAAAATCTATCATATTAAAAACTAAAAATATTAACTCAATATCTTTTTCGTATACAATAACTCTTTTATGTTCTTTATTTGCAAGCAAACTTTTGTAAAATATACCATTGCCCAATCCATAGAAAAAAAGTATAGGGTATCTTAAGTATTCTTTATTGAATAACTCAATTTTTTCTTGTAATTCTTTTAAAGGATTTATATATAAATTTTTTATATTTTTATAGCATATATTACAATTTAAAGGATCTTTATCAAAAACATAAATATAATCTTTAGCTTCTTTTATTCTACCTAATTTTCTTTTTAGTGTTTGATATTCACTTCCTTTTAAGGCTTTTAAATTTTTTTTAAAAATCTCTGTTTTCATTTTTATCCTTTTTGATTAAAAAAATAATATCGTCATTTTTTATGTTTTTTATCAAAAATTTGATGTGTTATTATTTTAAATTTTCTTTTATAGTTTTATTATAATTTTCAAGATATAAAATAATCTCATCAAAAAAATCGATTTGTTGTTCTAAGAAAGATTTTGTATTTTTTTCTTTTTCAACTTTGTATTTTAAAACCTCACATTCATTTTGAAAGCATCTAGCTTGTAAAATATCTGAAAAAAATTCACTTTTTGGGAGCTTAAGTCTTAGTTTTTCTAATCTTTCTAAGCTTTTATCTTTAATAGCTTTTTTACATTCATTGATAAAAATTTCACTTTGTTTTATTTGTTTGTTGAGTTTTTCTTTGCATTGTTTTAGTTTTTTTTGTGGATTTTTTGCTTTTGTTAAAATAATATTTTTTTCAATTTTTTCTTTTAAAAACTCTTCACAAATTTCTTTAAAAGGTTTTTCTATAGTCCCTTCTATCCTTGCCCCGCCTTCCGTGGCATTATAAGTTTTGATTTTTAATATATCTCTAGCTAGAGCTATATCTTTTTCAAAACTTTTTAAAAACAAATACCATGTGAGTTGTGTTTTTACTTCTTTATTGCCTCCATATGCACAGATTGTTTTATAAACAACTTCTTCGTCTCCTTGATCACCATATAAATGTTCTTTTGGGTGAGACTTTCCATCATCACTATAAGCTAGATCTTGCCCTATTAAAATAATATTTTCAAATCTTAAAGCTCCAGCTAACTCATAAGCCATATTAGCAACACTCATGCCATTTCCCAAAAAACCATATTCATTTAAGCCAAGTTTGCTTTCAAAAAACAAAGGTCTTAAAACAAGCATATAATTTCTATTGTTTTTTTCTAAATATTCTATAGTTTTAGGATGAGTTAAAGAAGCTATGATAAATAAAATATTTTTATCAAATTCTCCAAAATCATTATTGAAAAATTCGCTAGTCATATCTTCTCTTTCTAGTGAAAAGACATAATCAGGCTTAATTCCCTCTTTAGCTAAGATAATATAAGAGCTATCAGCACTAAAAATTACAACATTTTCTTGGTATTTTTTTAAAAGCGGAAGTTGTTTCATCAAAGAAGGACCTGTTGAAACTATAATGGCATTTTTTGCTTTGGCTTTTCTATCTTTTATTAGATTTTTAAAAGGAGTATGAGTGATGATTTTTTCTAAATTTATAATATTATGTTTTATTCCTAGCAAAGCATCTTTTGGGTCATTTCCACGAGCAAGCATTAGTGTTTTTATGAGATTTAATAAAATTTGCATCACATTTTGAGCATTGGGTGTATAAAAATTAATATAAAAATCATTATAAAAATGAAAATTGAAAATTTTCAGCGTATGTTTGATTTGCGGATAATTAAATAAAACTTTAAGTTGAGCGGTGTTGATATTTGGTGTAAAAAACAAAATAAGTTTTTCTTTTCTAAGAAGTGTGGTAAAATCAATCATATGAAAAGCTAGATATAAAATTTCTAATTCTTCTTCAAAAATAACAATATGTTTTAAATTCTGATTTTTTAAAAGTTCTATAAAAAATTTTCCATCGCCAAAACCATAAAAAAATAATACTGGATATAATTGAAATTTATCATAATCAAAAGAATGATTTTCATCTAAAAAAACTTGATTTTGCAAATCAAAAATTTTATTTTCTATGATTTTAAATTTATGATTTTGAGTGATTTTTCTCAACTCATAAGCTAGTATTTGATCTACTTCAAAAAGAGCTTGGGTGTTTTTTAAAAATAATTCTTTATTCATTTAAAGTCCAAATTTTTATTTTATTATATCAAAACATATTTTTTACTATCATGATTTTTAAACAAAATATGTTTTTCCATGATTATTCCTTGAAATGTTTTTCTTCTAAAGCTTTAGCAAATTCTATATTACAACTTGCTTTTTTACCAAGCATGATAGGTAAAAATTTAGGATGCAAACCTAGGCTTGGTCTTACGCTTTTTATATTTTCTCGTGTGAAAATATCACCTTTTTTGATGTCTTTGCTTGCGTATAAACTTCTTGCAAAATGGCGGTTTTTTAAAGTTTTTTCATCCATGCTAAATTCTTTGTTTCCTAAAGCTTGCTCGCTTAAACGCACCATAGAACACATTTGTTTAAACTCCTCAAAATCAAGACTAAATTTAGCATCAGCGCTATTTAAAGTTTTGTCTAATATAAAATGTTTTTCTATGACTCTTGCACCAAGAGCTACGGCTAAAGTTGGTGCTAAAAATCCCTCGCTATGATCACTTAAACCAACAATAGTGTTAAATTTTTCTTGTAAAGTTTTTATGACATTTAAATTTAAATCACAAATTTGTGAAGGATAAGCCGAGGTGCATTTTAGCAAAATCAAATTCGGATTGTTTTCTTCTTTAAAAATTTTAACAATCATTTCAAGTTCTTCTTCATAGGCTATGCCTGTAGAAACTAAAGTAGGTTTGTTTTCTTTTGCTACATAACGCACAAAATCATAATCATTTGCTTCAAAGGAAGCGATTTTATAAGCTGGGGGATTAAATTGCCTTAAAAAATTTACATCTTCTTTAGAAAAAGGACTAGAAAAGCAAATTAAACCTTCATTTTTAGCACATTCAAAAAGTTTTTCATGCCACTCATAAGGAGTTTTAGCTTCTTCGTAGAGCTCATATAATTTGCGTCCATGCCATAAACCACCTTCAATAATAAAATCTTTTTTGTCAGAATTTAGTGTTAAGCTATCTGGGGTATAGGTTTGAATTTTTATAGCATCAGCTCCTGCTTGTTTGGCTGCTTGTATAGTTTTCAAAGCTATTTCAAGATTATTTGCATGATTGGCTGAAAGTTCAGCGATGATGAAAACTTTTTCATTTATGTTAAAATTTTCTATAAACATTAAAAAACCTTTTTTAATTTAAATAAAAATTTACTATATTTTATATTTTAATTATTAATTATGATTAAAGGTTTATTTAGTAAAATAAATTTATTATAAAGTTATCTAAGGAAAAAACTATGACTAAAACACTAGAATATTCGATTTATCACTTTTGTGAACACATTTTAAAACTTAAAATTACACCAACAAGCGTGATTAGAGGCGAGCTTTATGGGGCTTCTATACCTTTGTATTTTAAAGATGAAGAATATAGTTTTTATCTGTTTTTTCAAAAAAAGGCTCTTAATGAGATTGCGCAATTTTTATTGCATGAAGAGTTAAAAGAAGATGATCTAGCAGATTTAGTAAAAGAAGTAGCTAATCAAATTATAGGTTATGCCAAAAAATTACTTAATGACACTAATGGCAAAGATGAATATCGCTTGGGTGTTCCTGAATATTTAGGACGTATTGATGGATTTTCAAAAATCAAACTCAAAGAAAAATTTACTTATGAAATGAAAAATGCTCGTTTTAGAATAGGTTATAAAAAATTATGATAGAAGATCATTTAGGATTGTTGCAATCTTATGAAGATATTTTAGATATTAGCGTTGATTTTGTTAGTGAGCTTGGTACTACTAATATGAGCGTAAGAGAGCTTTTAAAGCTAGAAGTTGGTTCTGTGATAGACCTTGAAAAGCCAGCGGGTGAAAGCGTGGAACTTTATTTAAATAGAAGAATTTTTGGCAAAGGTGAGGTAATGGTGTATGAGAAAAACCTTGCTATAAGGATTAATGAAATTTTAGATTCTAAATCAGTATTGCAGTATTTCAAAAAAGAATTGCAATGAAAATTATTTGGATTTTATTACTCGCTTTACCTCTTTTTGGGGCAAAAATTCTTGATTACAATATTTATCCAAGAGAAGATAGGGTGGATATTACTTTTTCATTTGATGTTCCTTATAAAGAAGGTATTAGTCAAAAGAAAAAAGATGGTATTATTATTTTTACTTTAAATGCTAAAAGCGCAAAAGAGGAAGATAGAGCGTTAAATTCTGATATTATAAAAAAAATTAAAATTTTTTCAGAAGATAAAAAAACTTTTATAGCTTTAAGTGTAGGCGATAAAATACAAATCACCGCTGATGCAATTGGCGAATATGGTTTAAGGTTGCGTGCTCAAAAAGAAGGTGTAAATTTAAGTACTAAAAAAAGCTTAGAGGAAAAAAACGAGGAAATAAAAATGCAAGAATATGATTTTACAAATTATATTTTAGTTGTAAGCGTTTTGATACTTTTGCTTGTTGGACTTTGGTTTTTAAAAATATATCTAAGACAAAAATACCCTTTAGATAGGAATTTTAATTTAATCTTTCAAAGACCACTTGATAGACACAATCAACTTGTAGTTTTTGAATATGGTTTAAAGCGTTATACTATGATTATAGGAAATTCTAATGTGGTATTAGAAACAAATGAAGCTTTGATAAAAAATGAAGAACAAAACAAAGCGCCTCAAAAGCCAAAAGAAAAAGATTTTGACTCTTATTTTGAAGAAAATAAACAAAGATTGCAAAATTTACTTTTAAAACAAAATAATTAATTTTGCTGATTAAAAGCTAAAATGATAAGTTTTGGCTTCGAAATTTTTTTGATTTCTTCTTTTGAAAAATAAATTTGTTTTTTAGTCGAGTATATATACAAAGTATGATTTTTTAGCGTGAAATCAAGATTCTCATCAGTGTCTTTTGCAAGTTTTTTTGATAAAGCTAAAATAAAATTAAGCCAAGCTAATATGTGATTATTTGGTAATAAATCTTTTATATTTTCTATTGCAAATGGATTGATTTTTTTTCCATTAGCTTTTAAAATAGTAGAAATTAATAAAATTTCTTTATGTGAAAAACCAAAATGCAGGCTATTTAGAGCTATATAAGCACTATGTTCATTGGCAAAATAAAAATTAATTCTCTCACCTATATGCGATAATTTTGCAGCATTTATAAGATCTTTTTTAAAAGCAAGATTAATTTTATGGATAGGTAAAAGGACATCAAATAATTTATTTGCAAAATAAGCACTTTTATCATTATAATCTATACTAAAACGATCTTGTATAGATTTTAAGCTTGGATTGAAATTCGGAGGAAATTTGGCATTAAATTTTGAAAAATCCGTTGTTTCGTTTTTTATTTTAGTATATTTTTGAAAAAGATTAGATAAAAATACACCTTCTCTAACACCCACTGCAGAGGTGATGATATTTTTAGCTTTTAAATTTTTTGCTAGTGCTAAAAATATCACACATCCTTCTTTTATAGTATCAAAACGATCTTTTTTTATGTTAAAATCATTTAAATTTTTAGCATTTTGGATTTTTTCTATGTGATTTTTTTCTTTTTCAAAACTATAACTAAAATTATGAATCATTTTTAACGGGTAAGAGTTTTTTTTCATTATAGAATTTGACAATGCCCTTAAACTTCCACCTATGGCAATGATATTTTCATTTTGAAAATGCTTTGGAACTTGTTTTAGTGCTTCTTGTATAAATTGGTCTAGTGCATTAAATTTTTTTGTATCGTAAAAAATTTCTTTTAATCTTACTGTGCCAAGATCAAGTGAAATACAATCTACAATCTTACCTTCTTTGATTAAACAAAGCTCAGTCGATCCTCCACCTATATCTATAGTGGTGGCATTTTGAATATCTGATAGTAAATTTAGCGCAGCAAGCCCACCTAAAAATGACTCTGTTTTTCCATTAATACATTTTATATTTAAACCTACATTTTTTGCTATTCTAGCTATGAAATCTTTAGCATTGGGCGCATCTCTTAATGCAGAAGTTCCAACAGCAATAATTTTTCTACATTTTTCTTTTAAAGCTTTTTCCTTAAAATAAGTTAAAGCTTTTTCGGCTTTAAGCATGGCTTCTTCTTGAAGAATTTTATTATTATTGTAAGCATTTTCTCCAAGTCTTACTTTCTTTTTGTGCTCACTGCAAATGAAAAAACCATATCTTGAGGTTTTTTCAAAAACTACCATACGAACGGAATTAGAGCCAAGGTCAATTACTGCTGTTTTTTTAGCCATTAAATATCTTTATTTTTATGTTTTAAACGAAGCTCATCAATGCTTTCTACATTATCAGGATCAGGTATGATACAATCTACTGGACAAGCTACTATACAAGCTGGTTCTGAAAATTCATTCACACATTCAGTACAAAGATCAGGATCTATGACATAAATTGGATCATTATCATAGATTGCTTCATCGGGACATTCTTCCCTACATGCATCACAGGATATGCATTCTCTAGTGATTAAAAGTGACATATTTTTTTCCTTTTTATAAGTAATAAAGCAAACTTATACTATATAAAAACTTATAGGTAATTTAAAATGAAAGAAAAAACAAAATCTATTTTTTAGAATGATTAAATCATTCTAAAATTTTAGTTAGTTTTTTTAGGAAAACAAAAACGATACCCTCTACGACGCACGGTTTCTATGGTAGAGATGTTAAGCGGTTTATCCATTTTTTGTCTTATTTGATTGATTGCAACCTCTATAACATTTGGAGTTACAAGTTCAGGTTCTTCCCAAATAGCATCTAAAAGTTGTTCTTTTGACACAATCTGATCTGAATGTCTAGCTAAATGAGTTAAAACTTCAAAAGGTTTTCCTTTTAATTCTATATCTTTTCCTTGATAAGTGATTTTTTCTTCATCAGGATCAATCACTAAATCATCGATTTTGATCACATTTGTTCCGCCAAATCTAAGTCTAGCTTCAATTCTCGCCATTAAAATTTCAAAATCTAAAGGTTTTTTTATATAATCATCTGCTCCAGCTTTCAAAGCTTTGATTTCATTTTCTTTATCTGCTTTTGCGCATATTGTAACTATAGCGGTTCTTGGAGATTTTTGCTTAATGGCATTAATTAAATCACTTGCATCATTATTGCCAATAGTCCAATTTGATAATACTAAATCATAGTGTCTAATACCTATAAAATACTCAGCGTCTTTAAAATTTTCTGAAGTATCACTTTGATAGCCAAACTCATTTAAGGTATTTGATAGAGTTTTATTAAGTGATGCTTCATCTTCTACAACTAAAATACGCATTTTATTCCTTTGAAGATAGTTTTAGTGCAAAAGTATAACACAAATTAAGCAAATGTTCAAAATTCTTTAAAAAAATTTTAATATTTTTTACTCAGACTAGCTCCAACGCATGCATTTTTGATAATATCAGGTTTGTAACAAGTGATATTTATAAATTTAAGCTTTTTATTATGTTTTTTAATATCTTTGCATATGTATTTTAAAGATTTTTCTATAGTTTTAAATTTTTTCTTTTTATAAATTTTTTCTATTCTAATACAAAGTTTTGCATAATCTAAAAATTTTTTACTTTTAGCTTCTAGTTCTATAATAACTTTTTGTTCTTGAATTCTTTCAAAATCCAAAAGCCCTATAATACATTTAAATTCTAAACTGACTTTTATATGACTTTGCATTCTTGTTTTCCAATAAGCCTTAAAATATTTGGTATATGTTTATAAATTACTATAAATGCAATAATAAAAATTGGTGCATGGGTGTTGATCACAGGCATGTCATAATGAAAAATAAATGAAGTAGCTATTAAAACAATTAAAGCTCCTAATGAAGCTAAGCTTGAAATTTTAAATACCTTTCCTATGATAAACCAAGCTAAAACCGCAGATGTTATTTCAAAAGGTAAAAATACTGCTAAAACCCCAGCCCCTGTAGCCACTCCTTTACCACCTTCAAATTTTAAATAAGGAGAAAAGCAGTGCCCAAATACTGCTAAAACAGCCATAGTCCATAAGATATTTTCATCATAGCCCATAAATTTTGCCACTAATATAGGTATGATTCCTTTTAATGCGTCTAAAATAGCGGTTGCAATAGCAAGTATTTTAGCTAGTTTAGGATCGCTTTCTTTTACTACCCTTAAAACATTTGTAGCGCCTATACTTTTACTACCCATATTTTTAATGTTTGTTTTAGCAAAGATTTGAGCTAGTAAAAGCCCAAATGGTATAGCGCCTATGAGATAAGCTAAAAGATAGATTATTAAATTTTCCATTTACTTTTCCCTAAGATTTTTGTAAAACTCTGTAATAATAGCAAAAAACCCTGAAATAAATATTTAAGAGATATTTTCTCCTATAATAATTTTTATTGTTAAATATAAATTTTTTATATTATTTAAAGAAAATTATAGATATATTTTCAATAAGTTTATTTTAAATAGGCTTTATTTTATCTTATTTAGGAGTAGATAATGAAAAAAATTTCATTATTAGTTGCATCATCATTATTAGTTGCATCAACTGCTTTTGCTAACGATAAAGCTTTGCTTGATGAAGCAAAAGCTGCAGGTTTGGCACCTTTACCAAAAGATCAGACAGGTGTTGAAAAACTATTAAAAGAAATGGGTATTAAAGCTAGTAAATTCTCTAAAGAGAAAGCTAACCTTGGTAAAAAGCTGTATTTTGAGCCAAGACTTTCTAAAAGTGGTTTGATTTCTTGTAATACCTGTCATAATTTAGGTATGGGTGGTACTGATGGTATAGCGGCTGCTGTAGGACATAAATGGACAGCTAATCCTCATCATTTAAATTCGCCAACAGTTTATAACTCAGTTTTAAATTCAACTCAATTTTGGGATGGTAGAGCAGGAACTTTAGCAGACCAAGCAAAAGGACCAATTGAAGCAGAACCTGAAATGGCAACTCCTGCCAAATTAGCAGTAGAAAAAATAGCTTCTATGCCAGAATATGTAAAAGAATTTAAAAAAGTTTATGGTAGCAGTGGAGTAACTTTTGATAATATTGCAGATGCTATTGCTACATTTGAAAGAACACTTTTAACTCCATCTAAATTTGATAAATTCTTAGAAGGTGATACAAAAGCATTAAATAAAAAAGAAAAAGAAGGTTTGAAAACTTTCATCGATAAAGGCTGTACAGCTTGTCATACAGGAGTAAATTTAGGTGGTAGTATGCAGGCTTTCCAAGTAGCAGCTAAATATAAATTTGCAAATGTAGGAGATTTTAAAGGTGATGCAAATGGCTTAGTTAAAACTCCAACCTTAAGAAATATTGCTGAAACTGCTCCGTATTTTCACAATGGTGCTATTTGGTCTTTACAAGAAGCAATCAAAGAAATGGGCAGTGTGCAACTTGGTATAGAAATTTCTGATAAAGAAGCAGCTTCTATAGAAACTTTCTTACATGCCTTAACAGGTAAAAAACCAAGCATTACTTACCCTCAACTTCCAAAAGCAACTGAAAAAACTCCAAAACCAGAGCTTTAATTTAAATCTTAAGACGCTTTTTGCGTCTTAAGCTTACTTTATATAAAATCAAGATATAATTACTGCTTTTAGCCATTAAAGCTTTCTAAAATTATGTTTATGCATAATGCTTTATGGTGCTACCAAAATATTTTAAGAAAGGATAGCTGTATGTATGCTATTATAAAACACAGTGGAAAACAATACAGAGTAAGCCAAGGTGATGAGCTTAAACTAGATCGTTTTGAAGCTGAAGCAAAATCAAGCATAGAAGTAAGTGAAGTTCTTGCTATATGCGATAAAGAATTAAAGGTAGGTGCGCCGTTTGTTGCGGGTGCAAAAGTTGTTTTAGAAGTGATTGCTCATGGAAAAGACAAAAAAGTTGTGATTTATAAAAAAAGACGCAGAAAAGACTCAAAATTAAAACGCGGTTTTAGAAGACAATTTACTCGCGTTAGAGTAGTAGATATTAAAGCTTAAGGAGTAAAGAATGGCACACAAGAAAGGTCAAGGTTCAACTCAGAATAATCGTGATTCTATAGGTCGTCGTCTAGGTGTTAAAAAATTTGGTGGAGAATTTGTTCGCGCTGGCAACATCATCATCCGCCAAAGAGGAACAGCAACTCATGCGGGTAATAATGTAGGCATAGGAAAAGATCATACAATTTTTGCTTTAATTGATGGTTTTGTAAAATTCGAAAGAAAAGATAAAAATAGAAAAAAAGTTTCTGTTTATCCTGCATAATTTTAAGGCTACTTTGTAGCCTTTTTCTTCTTTTTAATCTTAATATATTAAAAAAAATATAATATCATTTTAAAAATTTATACTTTGGTGATTGTATGTTTATAGATAATGTGAAATTAGTTTTAAGTTCAGGTAATGGTGGCAAAGGTGCTGTGAGTTTTCGCCGTGAAAAACATGTTCCACTCGGTGGACCTGATGGCGGCGATGGTGGAAATGGCGGCGATATATATTTTATATGTGATAATAATACCCATACGCTAGCACACTTTAAAGGTAAAAAAGAACTTAAAGCACAAAATGGCCAGCCAGGCCTAGGTCGTAATAAAAACGGCAAAAGAGGGGAGAGCTTAGAATTAATCGTTCCTCAAGGCACTCAAGTAATTGATGCACAAAGCGGGGAAGTTTTACTTGATATGCTAGTAGAAGGCCAAAAAGAATTATTTTTAAAAGGCGGTAAAGGTGGTCTTGGCAATACTCATTTTAAAAACTCTACTAATCAACGCCCAGATTATGCCCAACCAGGCGTGGTAGGAAAAACTTTAAGTGTGCGCTTAGAATTAAAACTCATAGCAGATGTTGGGCTTGTGGGCTTTCCAAATGTAGGAAAATCCACTCTTATAAGCGTAGTATCTAATGCAAGACCTGAAATAGCTAATTATGAATTTACTACTTTAACTCCAAAACTTGGTATGGTTGAAGTAGATGATTATAATTCTTTTGTAATGGCAGATATCCCAGGTATTATAGAAGGTGCAAGCGATGGCAGGGGTTTGGGACTTGAGTTTTTAAGACATATAGAAAGGACTTCTTTTTTGCTTTTTGTGCTTGATCCATTAAGAGATATGAGTTTAAAAGAGCAATTTTGTATTTTAAGAAAAGAATTGGAAAAATTTTCAAGCAAGCTTTATGCAAGAAATTTTGGCTTAATGCTTTCAAAAAGTGATAGTGTAAATTTAGGTGAAGAATTTGCACAAAAAATAGAAGATGATTATAATGAGCTAAAAGCTTATTTGCAAAGTCAAAATAATCCGCAAAGTTTTTTTATTAAAGTATCAAGCCTTGAAAAAACTGGACTTAAAGAGCTTAAATTTATGCTTTTAGAAGAAGTTAAAAAAATTAGAAGTCAAAATAATCTTTGATGAGTGAAAATTTAATTATAGATTTTATTCAAGAATATATCAAGTCTAATTTTAAAGGCTTGGTATATAAATTTACTTATAAGGAACATAGCTTTTTTTATAATCCCGATAAGGTTTTAAAAAACGGAGTTTATTTTTGCACTATTAAAGAAAATGATGGCATAAATGATAAAGCTTCGAATTTAAATAGACAAGGTGTATTTCGTCTAAGTTGCTCTCTTTGTGATCAAGATTACCAAAATCTTTTTGGTAAAAAACCTAAAAAAGCTTTAAAGGGTGAGGTTGTTAGTTTAAATTATGATTTTTCTATGCTTGATTTTATCATGCCTCATCCAATTTATGCTTATATGGGGTATATTTGCATCAACAACCCTTCTAGAAAAAATTTTGAAATTTTTAAAGATTATCTTGAGCTTTCATATCAAAAAGCTATAAAAACTTATAAAAAAAGGATAGTGGTATTATGAAAAATATCATTTTTATGGGAACTCCATCTTATGCAACTTGTATTTTAAAAGAGCTTGTTGATAAAGGGTTTAATATCCAAGCTTTATTTACCCAACCTGATAAACCTGTGGGTAGAAAACAAATTTTAACCCCAAGTGATACTAAAAAATTTATTTTAGAAAATAATTTAAATATAGAAATTTTCACTCCAAAAAGCTTAAAAGATGAAAACATAACTAATAGAATAAAAAGCCTAAAACCTGATTTTATAGTTGTTGCTGCTTATGGGAAGATTTTACCAAAAGAAATTTTAGATATTGCTCCTTGTATCAATTTACATGCTTCCTTACTTCCTAAATATCGCGGGGCTTCGCCTATACAAAGTGCTATTTTAAATGGGGATAAAATAAGCGGGGTTTGTACTATGCTTATGGAAGAAGGGCTTGATAGTGGTGCAATTTTAGAAAGTATAGAATGTGATATAGAAGGTAAAAATTCAGCTGAAGTGTTTATTATGCTTTCAAATTTAGCTGCTAAACTTACTGTTTCTACACTTTTAAATTTTGAAAAAATTATCCCAAAAAAACAAGATGAAAATTTAGTTACACATTGTAAAAAAATCAAAAAAGAAGATGGCTTGATTGCTTTAAATAATGCAAATGAAATTTATCAAAAATTTTTAGCTTTTACACCTTGGCCTGGAATTTTTTTAGAAAATGGTTTGAAATTTTTAGATATAGAATTAGTCGATAGTGAAAAAACTCAAAAATCAGGCGTGATTTTACAAATAGAAAAGGAAGGCTTTTTGCTTTCATGTAAAAAAGGTGTTTTAAGGATTAAAAATTTACAAGAAAGTGGAAAAAAGGCTTTAGACGCTAAGACTTATTTAAATGGAAAAAGGTTAAAACTTGGAGATAGTTTATTTTGATGAGCTTGAATCAACTCAAATTTATTTAAGTGATAAAATTCGTAGTGGAGAAATTACTAACAATACAGCCATTTGTGCTTTTATCCAAAGTGCTGGTATAGGTAGTAGGGACAATGCTTGGCAAAGTAAGCAAGGAAATTTACATGTATCTTTTTGCATAAAAACTCAAGAATTAGCACAAGATCTTCCTTTGGCTTCTGCTAGTATATATTTTGCATTTTTAATGAAAGAAGTATTGCAAAGAAAAAATTCGAAAGTATGGATTAAATGGCCCAATGATTTTTATATAGAAGATAAAAAAATAGGCGGTCTGATGAGTTCTAAAATCAATGATTTTTTGGTTGTAGGAATAGGGATTAATCTTAAATATGCTCCATTTAATGCTGAAATTTTAGATATAGAAGTAGATATAGCAAAACTTTTAAATGAGTATTTTTCTTATGTAGATGAGAAAAATTTATGGAAGAATATTTTTAGCAAGTATATGCTAGAATTTGAAAAATCAAGAAATTTTTTTATACATAATGAAGGTAAGATTTTATCTTTAAAAGATGCTTTGTTGTATAAAGATGGTTCTATATTGTTAGATAATAAAAGGATATATAGTTTAAGATGAGTGAGATAATAACTATTGCAAATCAAAAAGGTGGGGTAGGTAAAACTACTACCGCTATTAATCTAGCGGCTTCTTTAGCAGTAGCTGAAAAAAAGGTTCTTTTGATAGATATTGATCCACAAGCTAATGCTACAACAGGACTTGGTTTTAATAGAAGTAATTATGAGTATAATATTTACCATGTTTTTATAGGCAGGAAAAAACTTTCTGAAATCATTTTAAAAACTGAACTTCCACAATTATACTTAGCTCCATCAAATATTTCTTTGGTTGGAATTGAACAAGAAGTAGTAAAAGAAAGCGGAGAATATAGAACGATTTTAAGAGAAAAAATCAAAGAAATTGCTAAAGATTATGATTTTATTATCATAGACTCACCTCCTGCACTTGGAAGTATTACGGTAAATGCTTTTGCAGCAAGCGATAGTGTTATTATCCCTATACAATGTGAATTTTATGCGCTTGAGGGTGTTGCGATGGTTTTAAACACCATAAAATTTGTGAAAAAAACTATCAATCCAAAGTTAAAAATAAAAGGTTTTTTACCAACTATGTATAGCTCACAAAATAATCTTTCAAAAGATACTGTGGAGGATTTAAAGCAAAATTTCAAGCAAAAGCTATTTAGAACAGGTGATAATGAAGATGATTTTATCATCATACCAAGAAATGTAAAACTTGCTGAAAGTCCAAGCTATGGAAAACCTATTATACTTTATGATATAAAATCCCCAGGTTCAGTGGCGTATCAAAATTTAGCACATTCTATATTAGGATAAAAAATGGCAAAAAAAAGCGCATTAGGAAGAGGTTTAAGTAGTATTTTGGCTGATATTGATGAGGTTTATGAAAAAGAATTAGGATCAAAAGAAGGCAAAATAGAAGAAATTGATATAGATTTAATTAGTCCAAATCCTTATCAGCCAAGGAAAAATTTTGATACACAAGCTTTAGAAGAGCTTGCGGGGTCTATTAAAGAATATGGTTTAATTCAGCCTATTGTAGTTTTTAAAAAAGATGAATTTGATTATATTATAATAGCTGGCGAGAGAAGATTTAGAGCATGTAAGCTTTTAGAAAAAGAACAGATTAAAGCCGTAGTTTTAAATGTGGATGATATAAAATTACGCGAGCTTGCTTTGATTGAAAATATCCAAAGGGAAAATTTAAATCCTATAGAATTGGCACATTCTTACAAAGAATTATTGGAAATTCATGATATAACTCAAGAAAAATTAGCAGATCTTATTCACAAGTCAAGACCACAAATTGCTAATACCTTAAGACTTTTAAATTTAAATGAGCAAACACAAAATTTCATTATAGAAGGTAAAATTTCACAAGGTCATGCAAAAGTTTTAGTAGGACTTGAAAAAGAAGAAGAAAAAATGATAGTTGATACTATCATAGGTCAAAAACTTAATGTAAGAGATACAGAAAAACTGATTAAAAATTTTAAAAATTCAAATAATTTAGAAAAAAATACAAATTTAGATAAGCAAAATCAATCTATATTAAATTTAAAAGAAAAAATAGAATCTTTTGGATTTAAGACAGTAGTGAAAGATTTAAAAATTATTGTTAATTTTTCTGACGAAAATGAGATTTTAAAATTTTTAAAAATACTAGATTAAATATGCTTTTAGGTATATTTTGGTATAATTGCGCGTTTTATTTAGATTTATTTAGGAGTATTAATGTTTAATGATGTACATTTTTCCATCATGATAGCTACTGGTGTCATTTTTTTGCTTATGATAGCAATTTTAAATTCTATACTCTATAAACCTTTGATTAAATTTATGGATTCTAGAGATTTGACTATTAAAAATGACGAAGAAAAAATGAAAAAAAATTCTGATGATGTTTCAAATGTAGAAAATGAGTTGGAAAAAATTCATATACAAACAAGAGATGAGATTAATCAAATCAAAGCAAAAGCAGTAGAAGAAGCTAAAATAAAACAAGAAAAAGAATTATCAATAAAGAAAAAAGAATTAGAAGAACAAATGCATGTTTTTCTAAAAAGTCTAAGAGAAAAAGAAAAAGAATTAAAAGAAGAGATGCGTTTAAAAATGCCAGAATTTAAGCAAAGCTTTAAAGATAGCTTGAGTAAAATTTAAGGAAGATAAATGTTGAAAAAAATTACATTATTATCGGTGCTTCCTTTTTATGCTTTTGCAGCAGGTAATGGAAGTGGCGAGTATGATATTATCCCAAGAGCAGTTAATTTTGTTTTGTTTGCTGCTATTTTATATTATTTTATAGCAACACCTTTAAAAAATTTTTACCACGGAAGAATTGCAAAAATTGCCTTTAGGATGAATGAAATACAAGAAAAACTTATTGCAAGCAAAAATCATAAATTAGAAATGATGAAAAAACTAGATTTAGCTAAACAAGAAGCAATTAATGCAGTTGCTCTTGCAAAAAAAGAAGCAGAAATCATTACAGATAAAATAGAAGCTGAAACAAAAATGGAGATTAAGGCTTTAGAAAAAACTTATGAAGAGCATAAAGAATATGAAATAAGAAGAATGGAAAAAGAAGTTGTGCAAGCGGTTTTAGAAGAAATTTTTGAAGATCAAAGTTTACAGCTTCAGCAAAAAGAAATTTTAAATATTATGATGAAAAAGGTGTCTTGATGGAAAGTGTAATTGCAAAAACCTATGCAAAAGCTATATTAGAAAGAAAAGATTTTGAAAATTTTTATTCAAATTTATTACAACTTAGTTCAGCTTTTGCTTCTGATAAATTTGTAAGTATTTTAAATGCTTATGAGCTTAAACAAGAAAAAAAATTAGATTTTATACTTTCTTTATTAGATAATCCAAGTGATGCTTTTAAAAATTTTATGAGCTTAGTTGTTGGCAACAATAGAGAGATGTTAATTCCAAGCATTACTAAAGAATTGAGTGAACAAAAAGCATTAAAAGAAAATGAATTTTTAGGGCAAGTTTATTCAAAAGAAAAATTAAGTGAAGAAGAAATTAAAAATTTAGAAGAAAAACTTAGTTTTAAATTCAACGCAAAGATTAGATTAGATAGTAAAATAAGTGATAATGACAGTGTAAAAATTAGCTTAGATGGACTTGGTTATGAAATTTCATTTTCAATGCAAAGCTTAAAAGCTAAAATGAATGAATATATATTAAAAGCAATTTAAGGAGACTTGATGAAATTTAAAGCAGATGAAATTAGTTCTATTATAAAAGAAAGAATTGAAAAATTTGATTTTAATCTTGAAATAGAAGAAACTGGTAAGATTATTTCAGTTGCTGATGGTGTTGCTAAGGTTTATGGTCTTAAAAATGCTATGGCCGGTGAGATGGTTGAATTTGAAAATGGCGAAAAGGGAATGGTGCTTAACCTTGAAGAATCAAGTGTTGGTATTGTTATTTTAGGAAAGGGACTTGGCTTAAAAGAAGGAAGTTCTGTAAAAAGATTAAAAAAACTTCTAAAGGTTCCAGTTGGTGATGCGTTGATAGGCCGTGTTGTGAATGCTTTAGGTGAGCCAATTGATGCTAAAGGAGCGATTGAAACAAGTGAATATCGCTTTGTGGAAGAAAAAGCAAAAGGTATTATGGCTAGAAAAAGTGTTCATGAACCATTACATACGGGTATTAAAGCTATTGATGCTTTAGTTCCAATTGGTAGAGGACAAAGAGAGCTAATTATTGGTGATAGACAAACGGGTAAAACTACTGTTGCAATAGATACAATTATTAGTCAAAAAGGTAAAGATGTTATTTGTATTTATGTGGCAATTGGTCAAAAACAAAGCACAGTGGCTCAAGTAGTTAAAAAGCTTGAAGAATACGGTGCAATGGATTATAGTATAGTGGTAAATGCAGGTGCTTCAGATCCTGCTGCATTGCAATATCTTGCTCCATATACAGGTGTAACTATGGGTGAGTATTTTAGAGATAACTCAAGACATGCGTTGATTGTTTATGATGATTTGAGTAAGCATGCTGTTGCCTATCGTGAAATGTCTTTGATTTTGCGTCGTCCTCCGGGTCGTGAAGCTTATCCAGGGGATGTATTTTATTTACATTCAAGATTGCTTGAAAGAGCAAGTAAATTAAGTGATGAGCTTGGCGCAGGAAGCTTAACAGCATTACCTATTATTGAAACTCAAGCAGGAGATGTTTCAGCTTACATTCCAACCAATGTTATTTCAATTACCGATGGTCAAATTTTCTTAGAGACAGATTTGTTTAACTCAGGTATTCGTCCTGCGATTAATGTTGGTTTATCTGTGTCTCGTGTTGGTGGTGCTGCACAAATTAAAGCAACAAAACAAGTTTCAGGTACCTTAAGACTTGACTTAGCTCAATATAGAGAATTGCAAGCTTTTGCACAATTTGCAAGTGATTTAGATGAAGCAAGTAGAAAGCAACTTGAACGCGGACAAAGAATGGTTGAAGTTTTAAAGCAACCTCCATATTCTCCGCTTTCAGCTGAAAATCAAGTAGTGATGATTTATGCGGGAACTAAAGGATATTTAGATGATATAGCAGTTTCTAAAATTGGAGAATTTGAAGCAGCTTTATATCCATTTATTGAAGCTAAATATCCAGAAATTTTTGAGCAAATTAGAACCAAAAAGGCTTTAGATAAAGATTTAGAAGAAAAATTAGCTAAAGCATTGAGTGAGTTTAAAGCAAACCACATATAAGGTTTTTAAATGTCTAATTTAAAAGAAATTAAAAGAAAAATAAAAAGTGTTCATAATACACAAAAGACAACTAATGCTATGAAGCTTGTCTCTACTGCCAAATTAAGAAAGGCAGAAGAGGCAGCTAAAAAGTCAAAAGTTTTTGCTCAAAAAATTGATGAAGTTTTATCTGAAATTGCTTTCAAGATTAATCAATACGAAGGACTTGATGATAAACTTCCGTTTTTTAGAAAAAAAGACAATATTGAGAAAATGGATATTATTTTCATTACTGCTGATAAAGGTTTATGCGGTGGTTTTAACATTAAAACTATTAAAACAGTAAATGAAATGCTTGAAGATTGTAAAGCAAAAAAAATCAAAGTAAGATTAAGAGCTATTGGTAAAACAGGTATAGAGTATTTTAATTTTCAAAATATTGAAATTTTAGAAAAATATTTAGACACAAGCTCTAGCCCTGATTATGAAAAAGCTTGTGCTATTATTGAAAATGCAGTTGATGATTTTATAAATGAAGTTACAGATAAGGTTGTAATTGTACATAATGGCTATAAAAATATGATTTCACAAGAAATTCGTATTAATGAATTATTACCAGTGCAAGCTATTGCGAGCAAAGAAGAACAAGAGTCTCAATCTTTAATGGATTTAGAACCTGAAGATGAAGAAATTTTAAATGATTTATTAAAAACTTATTTTGAATATAATATGTATTTTTCTTTAGTTGATTCTTTGGCGGCTGAGCATAGTGCAAGAATGCAAGCTATGGATAATGCAACCAATAATGCAAAAGCTAGAGTTAAACAGCTCAATTTAGCTTATAATAAAGCAAGACAAGAATCTATTACCACCGAATTGATAGAAATTATCAGTGGTGTTGAGTCAATGAAATAAATTTAGGAGTGATGATGCAAGGTTTTATTTCTCAAGTTTTAGGACCAGTGGTTGATGTTGAATTTAAAGAGTATCTTCCACAAATTAACGAAGCTATAATCGTAAATTATGAATTAGAAGGAAAAGAATGCAAGCTAGTGCTTGAAGTAGCTGCGCATTTGGGTGATAATAAAGTAAGAACTATCGCTATGGATATGACTGATGGTCTTGTTAGGGGTTTAACGGCTGTTGCGACTGGAAACCCAATTAGCATTCCAGTGGGCGAAAAAGTACTTGGAAGAATTTTTAATGTAACAGGTGATTTGATTGATGAGGGCGAAGAGATCAATTTTGATAAACATTGGTCAATCCATAGAGATCCACCTCCATTTGAAGAGCAAAGTACAAAAAGTGAAATTTTTGAAACAGGTATTAAGGTAGTTGATTTGTTAGCTCCTTATGCAAAAGGTGGTAAAGTAGGACTTTTTGGTGGTGCAGGTGTTGGTAAAACCGTTATTATTATGGAGTTAATCCACAATGTTGCATTTAAACATAGCGGTTATTCTGTTTTTGCAGGTGTTGGTGAAAGAACTCGTGAGGGTAATGATCTTTACAATGAAATGAAAGAAAGTAATGTTTTAGATAAAGTTGCATTATGTTATGGTCAAATGAATGAACCACCAGGAGCAAGAAATCGTATTGCTTTAACAGGTCTTACTATGGCTGAGTATTTTAGAGATGAAATGGGACTTGATGTATTGATGTTTATTGATAATATCTTTAGATTTTCACAATCAGGTTCTGAAATGTCGGCACTTTTAGGAAGAATTCCTTCAGCCGTTGGCTATCAACCAACTTTAGCTAGCGAAATGGGTAAATTCCAAGAAAGAATTACTTCAACTAAAAAAGGTTCTATTACTTCAGTTCAAGCAGTTTATGTGCCAGCAGATGATTTAACAGACCCTGCTCCTGCAACTGTTTTTGCGCATTTAGATGCAACTACGGTTTTAAATAGATCAATTGCTGAAAAAGGTATTTATCCAGCTGTTGATCCGCTTGATTCTACTTCAAGAATGCTTGATCCACAAATTATTGGTGAAGAGCATTATAAAGTAGCTCGTGGAGTACAATCAGTACTTCAAAAATACAAAGATTTGCAAGATATTATTGCTATTTTAGGTATGGATGAATTGAGTGAAGAAGATAAATTGATCGTTGAAAGAGCAAGAAAAATTGAAAAATTCCTATCTCAACCATTCTTCGTTGCTGAAGTATTTACAGGAAGTCCTGGTAAATATATTAGTTTAGAAGATACAATAGCAGGTTTTAAAGGTATTTTAGAAGGGAAATATGACCATTTACCTGAAAATGCTTTCTATATGGTAGGTGGAATTGATGAAGTTATTGAAAAAGCAGAAAAACTTAAGGCTTAATAATGGATAATTTAATACATATAGAGGTGGTAACACCTCTTGGTATGATTTACAATGATAATGTAAAATCTATTGTTCTTCCTGGAAGTGAAGGTGAATTTGGTGTTTTAAAAGGACATGCATCTTTAATTTCTTCTTTAAGGGCAGGGATTATAGATATAGAAAAATCAGATTCTACCCATGAGTTAGTTGCTATTGATTCAGGTCATGCAAAAGTTTCTGAAACGAAAGTAAGTGTTTTAGCAAAAGGTGCTGTGTGGGTTGGAGGAAATAGTGATAGTGAAATAGCAAAAAGATTAGCAGATGCAAAAGATTTAATCAAATCTATGAGTAGTGATAGTGTTGCTTTAGCTTCTACTTTTGCTAAGATGGATAATAATGTAAGGCAAAAATAGTGGATTTTCAATCAATTTTTCATTTTTTTGAAAATACAAGCTTAATTACTTATATTGTATTGGCTTGGCTTTCGGTGTATTTTATACTTAGTTTTAGTATTTTATTTTCAAGATTAATGCTTATTAATAAATGGATGCAAGATGAAAGTCAGGCTTTAGAAGCTTTGATGAGAGGAGAGAGGGATTTAAGCCAAAGTGCATCAATTTTAAAAAAATGTATTGAGATTGATGAAACTAAGATGAATATTTATAAAAATTCTGTTGAGAAAAAAGCCACAATTGGATTAACTTGGCTTAGTATTATTGCTTCAACCTCTCCTTTTATAGGTCTTTTTGGTACAGTTATTTCTATACTTGAAACTTTTGGTGGTTTAGAAATGCAAAATTCTTTGAGTATTATTGCGCCAAAAATTAGTGAAGCTTTGGTAGCTACAGGTTGTGGAATTTTAGTGGCAATTCCTGCATATAGTTTTCATTTGATTATCAAACGCAAAGCTTATGAACTAATTAATATTTTAGATAGTGAGATAAAAGTATTAGTAAGTTCAGCAAAGGTTTAATTGATGTTTTTAGAAGAAAAACCCGAACTAAATATTACACCTTTAGTGGATATTATGCTTGTATTGCTTGCTATTTTAATGGTAACAGCACCAAGTATTACATATGAAGAAAAAGTTCAACTTCCTCAAGGTTCACAAAAAACTTCAAGTGCTCCAAATATCAAAAGTTTAATTATAACAATTAATGCAAAAAAAGAAATTTTTATAGGAAAAGATAAATTTAATTTTTTAAGTTTTGCGGATAATATGAATGCATTAAAAGTGCAATATAATACTCAAGAAACAGTTTTCATTAGAGCGGATAAGAATTTAAAATATGATGATGTAATGAGTGTTTTAAGAACAATGAAGCATTTGGGTTTTCAAAAAGTTGCTTTGCAAACTGAGTAAAAAATGGAAGAAAATTCTACATATAATTTTAAAGCTTTTACTTATGCGATTTTAGTTTATTTTTTTGTTGTTTTTTTAGTATTTTTTAAGTTAGTCGAATATAAGCCAAAAGCTATTGAATATACCAATGATCCCAATAGTTTTATTAATATAGAACTTGGAGATAGTATAAATCAAAATCAAGTAAATATGATACAAGAGCTACAAAAGGAAAATTTGCAAAGTTTATTTGAAGAGAATCTTTTGCAAAAATACACTACAAATAAAAATGTTAATACTCAAAATGTAGAACAACAAGCTAGTGTTTTCAATGAGTTATTTGGCAAAATAGAAGACTATCAAGAAGAAAAAACTACAAAAGTACAATCTTCAATGCCATCGAAAAAACCTACTTTTACTCAAAGAGAAAAAATCAATGATTTTTCTAAGCAATTAAATGAAAATCTACAAATTAATCAAGAACTAGGACAATCTGTTATAGAACAAAAAATAGGAGTTTATGATCAATTTTTAGGTGCTGTTAGAAAACATCTTGAAGATAGATGGAGAATATACAATCCTAGTGGTAATTTAAGTATAGAAGTAGAATTTGTAATTGATAATAACGGATATTTTTATTTGCTAAGTACCACTAGCGCACATAGTGATAATTTTGATAAAAAGGCAAAAGAATTTTTACAAAATTTAGAAGGAAAATACATAACTTTACCTCCAAATGGTAAAATAAGAAAAATTAAAATGAAACTTAGTGATATAATTGAGTTTAAAACGGAGAAGTGATGAGAAAAATATTAGCGTTTTTATTTTTTTGTTCAGTATTATTTGGGCAAGATGCGACAATATCTGTTGTAAATAAAGGTATGCAATTACCTAAAATTTATATTAAGGATCAATCAAGATTGAATGATTTAGATCTTAAAAAAAGCTTTTATAATATGCTTGTTAATGATATAAAAGTGAGTTCAAATTTTGAATTAACTCAAGATGAAAAACAAGGTGATTATATTTTTTCTTATGTTTTAAATAAAAATGGTAAGCTTTTGGATATTGATGTTGAAATTTTAGCTACAAATGAAACAAAAACGAGATTTTATGAGCAAATTCTTTCCATTGAAGAATATCCATTTTTAGCACATAGAAGTGTCGCTCAAATGAATAGAAAATTAGGTTTTGCACCGGTTGATTGGATGGATCATAAAATTTTAATAGCTAGGACTCAAGGTAATAAGCAAAGTGATATTTTGTTAGCAGATTATACTTTAACTTATCAAAAGATATTAATATCAAAAGGTTTAAATTTATTTCCCAAATGGGCAAATAAAGAACAAGATGCATTTTATTTCACTGCTTATGAAGATGAAATTCCAACACTTTATAAATATAATATGAAAAATAAAAACATCACAAAAATCATTGCTAGTAAGGGTATGATGGTTGCTTCTGATGTTAGCGATGATGGTAAAAAAATTTTACTTACTATGGCGCCAAAAGATCAGCCAGATGTGTATTTGTATGATACAGATACAAAAGATTTAAAACAGATTACAAATTATACGGGTATTGATGTAAATGGCAACTTTGTAGATGATGATAAAAAAATCGTATTTGTATCAGATCGTTTAGGTTATCCAAATATTTTTATGCAAAATTTAGATTCTAATTTAACAGAACAAGTAGTTTTTCATGGTAAAAATAATTCTTCAGTTTCTACCTATAAACATTATATGGTTTATTCTAGCAGGGAGGTAAATCAAAGTGGGGTTTTTAATCTTTATTTAATGTCAACCAAAAGTGATTATATAAGACAACTCACTGCAAATGGTAAAAATCTTTTTCCAAGATTTTCAAGTGATGGAGAAAGTGTAGTATTTATTAAATATTTAGGTTCACAAAGTGCCTTAGGAGTCATTAGAATTAATGCAAATAGGGCTTTTCATTATGGTTTAAAGGTGGGTAAAATTCAATCAATTGATTGGTAAAATATCAAAATTGTATTTTTTTTGTTATAATTAAACATGATTTTTAAATAAAAAAGGGGAAAAGCAATGAAAAAAATCATTTTTGCTTCAATTACTGCATTTGCTGTTATTGTAAGTGGTTGTGCTACAAAAAATACTAGTGTAAGCAGTTCAAGTAGTGTAGATGGATCAAAAGGTAGTGGTGGTTCTGATAGATTTGAAAATCTTGAATCTTTAAATTCTATTGCAAATGTGTATTTTGATTTTGATAAATTTAATGTTAGAAAAGATATGCAAAAAGTTGTTGCAGATAATGCTGAAATTTTCAACAAAGAAGCCGCGAATGCTGCAATTGTAGTTGAAGGAAACTGCGATGAATGGGGAACTGATGAATATAATCAAGCTCTAGGTTTAAAAAGAGCTAAAGCTGTTAAAGAATCTTTAGTAGCTCAAGGTGTTAGCGCAGATAGAATAAGCGTAAAAAGTTATGGAGAAACTAATCCTGTATGCACTGAAAGAACAAAAGCTTGTGATGCGCAAAATCGTCGTGCAGAATTTAAATTATCAAAATAAGTTTTAAATAAATGAAAATCAAATTATTATCAGTAGCTCTTTTAGGAGCTACTTTTTTATACGCTGAAATTTCAGCATTTGATGCAGGAAAAGTAGATACAAAAACACCTTATGGCTTAACTCAAAATGAAAAATTACAATACGAAAATCAAGAACGCTTAAAAGCTTTAAATGAATATTATACTAATTTGACTAGTAAGATAAATACTGCTGTAGAAAATATAGAAGGTTTACAAAGTGTAACCGAGGGTTTAAATGCTCAATATTCTAAGGCAAATACAAAATTACTTTCACTAGAAGAAAACTATCAAAATTTTGATGCAAATATCACAAAAGAAATTCAAAATTTAAGAGCTTATGTAGAAGAAAATAGGCAAATTCAAGAAAAAAATCACCAAGAAATTCAAAAAGTATTGAGCGAAATAACAACTTTGATCAATAAAATTAATGATGATTATGTTTCTAAAGAAGATATGAACCAAACCATAACTTTTTTTCAATCGGAAATAGCTAGAGTGCAAAATCAAACAAATAATATCCAAGTTGTTCCTATTGCTAGTGAAAGCAATAAAACCCAAGAAGTCATTAAAGAAGTAAATACAACTTTGGAAAAAGAAATTGTTCAAGTGAAAGATGATAGTTGGAAAAAACTGCAATCTAGCGAAATTTTAAAAAAAGCTATTGATGAAACCAATAAAAATCAATTTGATGATGCAAAAGAAAAATTTGAGCATTTAATTAGTATCCATTATAAACCTGCTAGATCTACTTTTTGGCTTGGAGAGATAAGATATAAACAAAAAGATTATGCAGGCGCTTTGGGATTTTACAAAAAAAGTTCTGCTATAAGCACCAAGGGTGATTATGTGCCAAAATTACTTTATCATACGGCTATAAGCTTAGATAAAGTTGGGGATCCAAAAAGTGCTAATAAATTTTACAAAGCTTTAAAGACAGCTTATCCTGATAGTCCTGAAGCAAAAGTTTCGCCAGATAGAAAATAAAAAAAGGAGATAAAATGGCTATAGAAAAAAATAGTGTAGTTTCAATGTTTTATGAGTTAAAAGATGCAAACACAAATGAAGTTTTAGAATCAAATATTTATGCTGAACCTATTTCTTTTATTTTAGGTAAGGGTCAAATTTTAGAAGGACTAGAAGAAGAAATTCAAAAACTTGATGCCCCATGTAATGCCGATATTGTGATAAAAAAAGAAAATGCTTTGGGTGAATATGATGCAAATGCATTGCAAACTTTACCAAAAGAACAATTTGCAGGGATTGATTTGCAAGTTGGTATGGAGCTTTTTGGTGAAGGCGAAGATGGTAATACAGTAAGAGTAATTGTTAGAGAAATTACTGAGAATGAAGTTACTATTGATTATAATCATGCTTACGCAGGAAAAGACTTGTTATTTTCAATTAATATTGTAGATGTTAGAGCTGCAAGTGAAGATGAAATTTTAACAGGAATTATTGCAGGTAGCAGAAGTTGTGGATGTGGTGGTGGAGGACATCATCATGATCATCATCACGGACATGGTGGTGGATGTTGTGGTGGCCACGGACATGGTGGTGGCGGTTGCTGCGGTGGACACTAATGAATAGTGCATTTATTTTCCCAGGCCAAGGCTCTCAAAGTGTTGGTATGGGGCTTAGTTTTTATGAGAATTCACTTAAAGCAAGAGAATTATTAGATTGTGCAAGTGATTATTGTAAAATTGATTTTAAAAATTTGCTTTTTAAGGAAAATGAAAATTTAAATAAAAGTGAATTTACACAAATGGCCATAGTGTTAAACTCACTAATGGCTTATGAAGCTTTAAAAGAGCAAGCTAGTATAGAAGCTAAGTATAGTTTAGGCCATTCACTAGGAGAATTTAGTGCTTTAGCGACTCAAGGTGCATTTGACTTTTTAGATATTATAGCACTTGTTAACAAGCGTGGCCAATTTATGCAGGAGGATTGCTCTAAAATCGAAGCTGGTATGATGGTGGTTTTAGGACTTGAAGATAAAGTAGTAGAAGAACTTTGTCAAAAGGCATTAAGTGAGCAAAAAAGTATTTTTGCAGCTAATTATAATTGTGAAGGACAGATTGTAGTAGCGGGCTTAAAGCCTGATTTAGCTTCTTATGAGAGTGAGTTTAAGAATGCAGGAGCCAAAAGAGCTATGCTTTTGAATATGAGTGTTGCAAGCCATTGTCCATTATTAAAAAATGCGTCTTTAAAACTTACAAAAGAACTAGAGCTTGTGTTAAAAGATGATTTTAAAAGTGTAGTTTCAAATGTAAATGCAAAAATATATAGTGATAAAACTCAAGCTTTAACACTTTTAAGCGAGCAACTTATAAAGCCTGTTCTTTATAAACAAAGCATTAAAACAATAGACAATGAAGTGGATTTTTATATAGAATTTGGTGCGAGCGTGCTAAAGGGCTTAAATAAAAAAATCACTCAAAAAGAAACTTATGCTTTAAGTAAAATAGAAGATATTGATGAAATTCTAAAGGTGATTAAATGAAAATAGCTATTTTAGGAGCTATGCCCGAAGAGGTTACTCCTTTACTCGAAACATTAAAAGAATATCAAACAATTGAATATGCAAATAATACTTATTATATTGCAAAATACAAAAATCATGAATTAATCATCGCTTATTCTAAGATAGGGAAAGTAAATTCCACTCTTAGCGCGACTATTATGATAGAAAAATTTAAAGCTGAACTTATGCTTTTTACAGGAGTGGCTGGTGCTTTTAATCCTAGTTTGGAAATAGGGGATTTAATCTATGCTACAAAATTAGCTCAATATGATTTAGATATTACAGCTTTTGGACATCCGCTTGGTTATGTTCCTGGTAATGAAATTTTTATAAAAACAGATGATAAGCTTAATAATCTTGCCATAGAGGTTGCTAAAGAACTTGGTGTTAAATTACAATCAGGTATTATCGCTACGGGTGATGAATTTATTTGTGATGAGAATAAAAAAGCAAAAATTAGAGAAATTTTTAACGCAGATGCTTGTGAAATGGAAGGAGCTAGTGTGGCTTTGGTATGTGATGCTTTAAA
The DNA here is from genome assembly GCF_025771615.1 of Campylobacter sp. IFREMER_LSEM_CL292. Taxonomy (NCBI): domain Bacteria; kingdom Pseudomonadati; phylum Campylobacterota; class Epsilonproteobacteria; order Campylobacterales; family Campylobacteraceae; genus Campylobacter; species Campylobacter sp. IFREMER_LSEM_CL292. The sequence continues at coordinate 90,350 of NZ_JAKMQP010000004.1, read as the reverse complement.
AATTCCATGTTTGGTTTTAAGATCAATGAGTGATAAGGCAGGTGAAAAAGCTGAATTTGACTTTGATGAGTTTGTAGAAAAATCCGCTAAAATTTCAGCTAATTTTGTTTTAAAAATTTGTGAGAAATTATGATAAATCTTAGCAAAAGACTAATCAGAGAAGTTGCAAAAGCAAATGCTAAGTTTTCCTTAATAGGAGATAATGATAAAGTTTTATTAGGACTTAGTGGCGGGAAAGACTCTCTAGCTCTAGCTCATCTTTTAAAGCGTATGCAAGCACATGCACCTTTTAAATTTGAACTTAAAGCAGTAACTTTAAGTTATGGCATGGGTGAAGATTACACCAAACTTCATAATCACTGCAAAGAACATGGTATTGACCATGAGGTTATTGATTCTAATATTTATGAAATTTCAGGTGATACCATTAGAAAAAATTCAAGCTTTTGTAGCTATTTTTCAAGAATGAGACGTGGTGCTTTATATACTTACGCCTTAGAAAATGGTTTTAATAAATTAGCCATAGCTCATCATTTAGATGATGCAGTAGAGAGTTTTTTTATGAATTTCATTTATAATGGTGCTCTTAGAAGTTTAGCGCCAAAATATAAAAGTAAAAGAGGTATAGAAGTCATCCGTCCTTTGATTTTTGTAAGAGAAAGACAATTAAGGGAAAATGCTATTAATAATGAATTAGAAGTAATTGGTAATGAATTTTGTCCTGGTATGAAATTAAGTGAAAAAAATGTAAAATTTCCTCATGCTAGAGAAGAAGCTAAACAGCTTTTAGCAAATTTAGAAAAAGAAAATCCAAAATTATTTACGAGCTTAAAAACTGCATTTGAAAATATCCACACGGATAGTTTTTTCATGGTTAAGGATAATGACTAAACTTTTAATTATAGTTGATTATCAAAATGATTTTATCGATGGTAGCTTAGGTTTTGAAAAAGCTACCAAGATAAAAGATAATATTCTTACTCTTTTAAAAAATCATCAAGGTGATGTTGTTTTTACTTTTGATACGCATGATGAGAGCTATTTAAAAACCCAAGAAGGAAAAAAACTGCCTATTTATCATTGTATTAAAGATACTTTTGGTTGGCAAATGCCAAGTGATTTTAATGTGTATTTAAAAAATGCAAAAAAAATCTTTTATAAGAATGCTTTTGGTAGTTTAGAATTGGCTAATTTTTTAAAACAAAATCATTATGAAAGTATAGAATTTTGTGGTTTGGTTTCGCATATTTGTGTATTTAGTAATATTATTTTAGCTCAAAGCGCCACGCCTAATTCTAAAATTATTTTACATAAAAACGCTACTGCAAGTTTTAACGAATCTTTAGAAAATAGTGCTTATGAAATTTTACAAGCTTATGGCATAGAGCTTTTATAGATGCAAGGCTTTATTTTGCACACTCAGAGCGTAAAAGATGAGGATTTGATTGTTTATCTTTTAAGTGCCAAAAAAGTTATTAAAAGTTATAGATTTTACGGAATGAGACATTCTAATATTCTAAATGGATATAAGATTGATTTTGAACTTGAGGAAAGTTCTAGATTTTTACCGCGCTTAAAAGATGTTTTACATATTGGATTTTCTTGGGTTTTAGATAGAGAAAAAATGTTTTTTTGGCAAGAATTTATCAGGCTTTTTTATTGGCATTTAAAAGATGTTGAGGAGATTGATAGTTTTTATTTTGAGCTTTTAGAAGATTGTGCTAAGCGTTTTGAAAAACAAGATTGCAAGCGTGTGATTGTGGATGCTTATTTAAAGATTCTAAGCTTTGAAGGACGCTTGCATAAGGATTTTATTTGCTTTTTGTGTGATGAGTGTATAAAAGAAGATGTTGTATTAGTAAGGGCTTTTTTGCCTGCACATAAAAAATGTGCTTTTGGCTATGAGTTTAAAGCTAAAGATCTTGTGAGGTTTTATGAAAATTTTAATTCATCGCATTTTAGCGATGAATATATTGATAATTTATATAAAATCATTAAAGAGGGTTTTTAAGAGTAATATCATACATCATAATAGCCTCTTGTCTTAATTTTGCGATGATATTTGCACTATCAATATGTGTATTTTTTATAATAGCTTCCTTGCTATTTTTAATATCTTCAAGCAAATTTCCAAGTTGTTTTTGGGAGCTTTGTAAGCAAGTGCTTATACATTTTGGTTGTGTTTGTTGTAAAACTTGCTCGAAATTTAAACTATGATTGTTAAGCTTTGAAGCATGTGCTGCTAGATTATTTGCACTTGTTCTAATGCCACCTAATGCTTTGTAAATCCCTTTTGAATTGATATGAGCTGCCATGAACCTTCCTTGTTTTATGGTATCTCTTCATTCATATTGCTTAGAATTTTACAAGCAAAAATCATTCCTTATTGAAAAATTCTTGCATATATTTTCGCATAATTTCTGCATCATTAATGCGATTAACACAATCTCTAAAATTTGAAGCATCTTCATAGCCTTTAGAATATTCATGTAAGTGCTTTCTAAATATGCTTATACCTTGTTCTTTATAATGTTTTAGCATTTCTTCAAAATGCGTAAAGATGATTTTGTTTTTTAAAATTTTATCGATTTTTTTGCCAGTTTTTACCTCGTGAAATATCCAAGGTTTTCCTATGCTTGCACGCCCTATCATCAATGCATCACAATTTGTTATTTTAAAAACTTCTTTAGTATTTTCTGTGCTAATATCGCCATTTGCAACTAAAGGAATTTTGATATTTTCTTTAGCTAAAGCTATAGCTTCATAATCAGAATTTCCGCTATACATTTGTTTTCTAGTGCGACCATGCATACTGATAAAATCTACCCCAGCATTTTCACATGCTTTAGCAATAGCAATAGGATCTTTTTTTTCAAACCCTAATCTTACTTTGACACTAGTTAGCTTTTTATTGCTTGTTTTTTTGATAAGTTCTAAAATTCTTTGCAATTTATCAAGATCTTGCAAAAGAGCACTACCTGCACATTGTTTTATAACTTTATTTACAGGACAGCCGCAATTAAAATCAATCCCATCTATAAAATCAAAACGATTTAATATTTCTACCGCTCTTTGAATCACACTTTCATCCGAGCCTGCAATTTGAACTATATAAGGATTCTCAAGTTCAGCTTTTTCCAACATTTTAAGAGTTTTTGAGCTTTCATACACTAAAGCATTAGAACTTATCATCTCACTAATTGTTACATCGGCCCCAAATTGCTTAACTAAATTTCTCAAAGGCAAGTCTGAAAAACCTGCCATAGGAGCTAAAAACAAAGGTTTTTTACTAAAATCTATCATTGTATAAATTTTTCAAGTTCTATTTTTTTATTATGTTCTCTTAAAAAGAGTAAGAGTCTAAAATCCTTATGTTCGTTTTGATCATTTCCTAATTCATTAAGCAATTCATCATACATACCAAATTCTGCTAAAGTATAAAGATAAGCTTTTAAAGCTTGAGAATGACTATCTTTTAACTTTTTAAATAAAGCAATTAATATTTGAGGCTCTATTTTTTTACAAAGTATTTTTGTGCATTGTAAATATGACTTATCATCTAAGGTATTCATGCTAAGCAAAACTTCGATTTCAGCATGATTTAATTCCAAATTTTCTTTTTCAAATCTATCCAAAAGTAATAAAATATCATCTTGATTTTTTTGTATTTTTAGTGTTTTAATTTGGCTATAAGGTGCATTATCTAATACCATTTTATAAGCAAAATTTTCTAATTCATTTGTCAGAGTTTCTTTATTTTTAATAAAAGAAAAAGCATAGTCGCTATCTTTTTGGAAGTGATTTTTTTCATTTAAAATGAAAATTTCATTATGTGGATCGAGTTTGTATTTTTTTAATTCCACAAATTCCTTTTTGTCTAACTGCTCTAAAATATTTATAATATCATCTATTTTTGTATTTTGATTTTTTTCTTTAAAATAAAGAGCTTGAGTGTTTTTGGCTATATCTTGAAATTCTTGAGTTTTAAATTTAATTTTGCTTATTTTTTTCAAAAATACATCAATTAAAAAATTTTCATAATTTTTGCTGTCTTTAATAAGATTTTTGTATTGTAAATGTTTTAAAAAGCCATAAAAACTCATATGCAATAAAGCTAAAACCATCAAAATAAATGCAGGTAAAATTACCCATAAGCTGATAGGTAAATTTAGCTCAAAAGTAGAAATTGTGAAAGTGTAATTTCCCAAATTTAGATTATAAACTAAGGCTGCTACGATTAAAAGATAAACTAAACTTGCAAAGAAAAATAATTTTACTTTCATAATTCTTTCCTTTTTTCTAAGTTTTCACGACAATTTATACAATATTTTGCGTGAGGTTTTACTTTGAGTCTTTCAGGATGTATATCTTCATCACAATACTCACAAATTCCATAAGTATTGTTATCTATTTTGCTTAATGAATGTTTAATTTCTTCTAATTCTGTTTTTAAATTTTCATTGATTTTTAAGTCAATATGTGAGCTGTTGTCAATTTGTTGTAAATCAACTTCATCTCTTGGTTCACTATCTTGCAGATCATGGATATTGTCTATATTACCTTGAAGTTCTTGTAAAATTTCTTTTTGTCTTTGAAGTAATATATTTTTAAATTCTTCAAGATTTAACTCTTGCATAAATGCTCCTATTTGTGGTATGGATGATTTGTATTAATGCAAAATGCACGATAAATTTGTTCTAAAAGCATAGTTTTGGCAAATTTATGCACTAAAGTCATTTTGCTAAGAGCTATGCTTGTATGCATTTGTGCGATGAATTCTTTTTCAAGGCCATAAGCACCGCCTATAAAAAAAGAAATTTCATTTTTATCTTGTAATAATTTAGCAAATTCTACACTTGTAAGCTCTTTACCATTTTCATCTAAAGCTATGCAAAAACCTTTTTTATAAGGATTTAGCGCGTTTGTATAAGATTTTTTTGCTTCTATGGTATTGGTATTTTGTGCTAAATTAATTTTACTGTTAAAAATACAAATATCATTAAAATTGCAAAATTTTTTGATGAGCTTGGTGTAGTGCTCATCTATTTTACTGAATTCATTATTATTGTTTTTTTGAATGCTTAAAAGATTAATATGCATTTTTAATTTTTAGAAAAAAATCTTAAAAAATCTGCTATAAATTTTTTATGTTCACTTCTTTCTACAATAGCATCAATTAATCCATGTTCAAGTAAAAATTCGGCCTTTTGAAAGCCTTCTGGTAAATCAGTACCTATAGTTTGTTTGATAACTCTAGCTCCTGCAAAACCTACTAGGGCACCAGGTTCAGCCATAATGATATCTCCAAGCCAAGCAAACGATGCACTCACTCCACCCATAGTTGGATCAGTTAAGACAGAAATATAGGGAAGCTTTTCTTCTGCTAATAGCTTTAATGCCGCACTTGTTTTGCTCATTTGCATTAAAGAATAAGTGCTTTCTTGCATTCTAGCTCCACCACTTGCACTCACTATAACAACAGGAGTTTTTTTCTCAATCGCTCTTTCAATAGCTCTAAGAATTTTTTCACCTTCTACTGAGCCCAAACTTCCACCCATGAAAGAAAAATCAAAAACAACTAATTGAGTTTTAATGCCATCTATATTGCACTCGCCGCTTATTATAGCGCTTTTTCTTCCTGTTTTTTCTTCATTTTCTGCTAATCTTTTTTTATATGATTTACTATCAACAAATTTAAGCGGATCAATCGCATGTAAATCTTTATCCATTTCTACAAAAGTATCTTCATCACTAAGTAGCTCGATGCGTTTTAAAGGATTTAATCTCATATGAAAATTACATTTAGGGCAAACATTATAACAAGTTTCTATTTCTTTATAATACATTAACGCATGACAAGAATTACATTTTACCCAGTGGTTTGGAGCTTCGCTTGGAGCGGCTTGTTTGCGTCTTATACTAGAAAAAATATCTAAAAAATTCATTATCTCTACCTAAAATAAAATTTCAAAATTATAGCAAGATTTTAGTATTTTTAAAATCTTGCACCCAACATAAACTCGAATTTGCTTAAGTCGTCTTTTGAATTAGTGTTAAATGGTTTAGCAAAAACTAAATTTAAAGCACCTAGTGGGGTTAGCCACTCAAAGCCAACACCTGTGCTCCATCTTTGAATTTGACTTAAAGAACTTTCTCCTATGGCACCATAGTCAAAAAATACACTTCCTCTTAGTTTGATTCTATCAAAGATTGGAAAGCTAAGCTCTACAGAATTTGCAAAAGCCACTGTACCACCTGTTTCATCACCCCATTCGTTTTTAGGACTCACGCTTCTTCTATCAAAACCTCTAATAGTTCCTATGCCTCCAAGGTATAATTTTTCATTGATAGGTAAATAACCTTGATCCCATACCTTATAAAAACTTGCTTTATAGCGATAAATCAAATCCCAACCTATAAATTCTTCTAAGCCTTGATAATAATTAAATTTAGTAGTAGAGCTTATAAATTCTTGATCTCCACCTAAGCCTGCATATTCAAGTGAGGTTGAAGCGATAAAACCTGATCTTGGTAGATAATAATCATCTGTATTGTTAAATACTATTGAAGGAGTGATAGAGCTTTTGTAAGTTTTACCAAGTTTATATCCTTGAGCTATTAAGCGATCACTCAAATGATAAATATCACTTTGCTCAAGATTGTAAGTTAAATCTATGCTTGTATATCTTCCCAAAGTTTTACCAACACTTATATCAAAACCATAGTTTCTCTCATCATAACTATCCCATTCTAAACGATCTGAATATAATGATCCTCCAAGAGAATAATCACTATCATTTACTCTAGGATTTCTTAAAGATATTCTACCTGAAAGTGTATCATCGCCTTTGTCTATACTTACACTTCCTTTCATGCCAGAGCCTAAGATATTTGCATCAGATAATGAAGCACTAAGTAAAATTCCATCACTAGTTCCATAACCAATACCACCTGAAATAGCTCCAGTTGAAGCTTCTTTGACTTCTACTATCAAATCAATATGCGTATCATCTACTCTTTGTTCTTTAATATCTACATTTTCAAAATATGCAGTTCTTCTTAGAGCATTTCTTGAGTCTATTAAATCAGTTCTATTATAAAGATTGCCTTCGGTTAGATAAAGCTCTCTACGAATAACCCTATCAACTGTTTTAGTATTACCTGAAATTTCAACATTTCTAACATATACTTTTTCATTAGGTATGACTTTAAAAATAATCATAGCTTCATGGTTTTCTTTATCTTTTTGTATATCAGGTATAACCTGTACAAAAGCATAACCCAAATCAGCTGTCTTTGTTTCTATAGTTTTTATATCTTCTCTTAGTTTTTCTATATTAACTATTTTTCCAACACTTAATTTTAAATCATTTACTAAAGCTTCATTTTCTTCATCACTAAAAATAGGATTAAAAATTTTAATCCCTTTAACTTTATAAACCTCACCCTCGTTGATAAAATAAGTTAAATCAGCTTGATAAGTATCTGTATAAGTATTTAAAAAAGCAGGAGATACGCTCACATCAAGATAACCTTCTTTTAAATATACATCTGAAATTCTTGAGCTATCATTTGCAAGATCAAAGATTTTAAGCTTACCATCATTAAAGCCCCACATCCAGCCTAGAGCTTCTCTTTGTTTATTTGCTACTGCAGGTTCAATATCTGAATAACTTAAATTTTTTGCACCACTTAAATGTACTTTTTCTATGATGATATTTTCCCCACGATTTACAACAAAAGTAAGTTTTAATGAGCTTGAATTACTTAATTTTTCATCTTTGATTTCTACAACAGTATCATAAAAACCTTTGGCTTGATAAAAAAGTTTGATTTTTTCAGCTGCGTCTTTAGCTGAATTTTCATCATATAAAATTCCAGGTTTTAAACCAACAAGGCTTTCTATTTGTTTTCTATCGTTACTTGCTATACCTTGAATATCTATTTTTCCAATGGAAGGTTTTTCTATTACTTTAAAAGTTAGCACCCCATTTTTTTCTTCTACTACTATATCTTTAAAATAATTTCTATCAAAAAGGTTTTTAATCGCTATGTCTATACTAGCAGGATCGATTTTTTGTCCTATTTTTAATTTAGAAATCGCAATAGCACTTTCTTTAGAAAGTTGCGATAAGCCTTCAAATTTTATATCTTTAATCGTAGCTGCACATAAAGAACTTGAGAGTGCAAAGAAAACAAACCATTTTTTCATCATTTTACCTAAATTTTTATATACAAAATCGTTATAATACCAAAATATTTTTAACTAATGCTTTTTAAGGAAAATTTATGAAATTAGGTATAATCGGACTTGGCTTAATAGGTGGATCTTTGGGCCTTAGCTTAAGAGAGAATAAATTAATAGATTTAGTTTGCGGATATGATATAAACAAAGAATTTGAACAAATCGCGCTAGAGCGAAAATTAATAGATAAAATTGTTTCATTTGAAGAGTTAAAAAAATGTGATGTGATTTTTTTAGCTATCCCTGTAAGAGCTATTGTAAAAATTTTAAAAGAATTTCAAGATATTTCTAAAGATTGCACTATCATTGAGCTTGGAAGTACAAAAGAAGAAATTATTAAAAATTTACCATCTGATTTACAAAGTCAATTTATCGCAGCTCACCCTATGGCAGGAACTGAAAATAGTGGTCCAAATGCAGCTATAAAAGACTTGTATAAAAATGCAGTTTGTGTTTTGTGCGATGTGCAAAATGCTGATCATATTCATCAAAAAAGGGCTATAGAAATTTTTTCAGATTTAGGAATGAAGCTTGTATTTATGGATAGTATTTCACATGATCATCATGCTTCTATCATTTCACACTTACCGCATGTGATTAGTTTTTCTTTGGCAAATTTTGTGATGAAAGAAGAAAATAAAAAAAATATAGCCCATCTAGGAGGCCCTTCTTTTAAAGATATGTGTAGAATTGCAAAATCAAACCCTCAAATGTGGAGCGGTATTTTTGAACAAAACAAACAAAATTTATTAAATTCTATTGATTTATTTCAAAAAGAATTACAAGAGTGTAAAAAAATGATAGAAAAATGTGATATAAATGAACTTGAAGCTTGGATTAAAAGTGCAAATAAGTTAAGAGAAATTTTGTAAAATTTTTTATAATTTACTCTTAATTTGCTAAAGCATAATATATTTTTACAAAAATTATACAATGAAAGTGGAGAATATGGTTTTTACGCGCAAAAGATCAAATAAAAAATGGATTTTTCTAGTTTTTTTAATACTTTTAGTCTTTGGGGTTTTTGTGTTAAATACAAAGCTGTTTGAAAAAAATCCTCCATTAATCCAAACAAAATCAGATATTATTTATAGCAATTTAACAGATCCTATATCTATAGAAATAAGCGATGAAAGCGTTTTAAAAGATGTTAAAGTCACGCTATTTAAAGCAAATGAATTAAATGGTGAAATGCTTGTTAATGAACATGTTAAAGGTAATAAAAAAAGTGTCCATTTTGATTTAAAACTACCAAAACCAGCTTATAAAGAAAATGTTGATTCTTATAAGCTTGTAATAGAAGCAAGTGATAGTAGTTTTTGGAATTTCTTTTTAGGAAATCAAGCGCTTAAAGAAGTGAAAGTTATCATTGATACCAAAAAACCATTTGTAGAAATTTTAGACAATTCTTATCAAATCGAACAAGGTGGAGTAGGTAGTGTGGTATTTAAAGCAAGTGATGAGAATTTACAAGAAGTTTATATCACAACTGATAAAGATAAAATTTTTAAAGCAACTCCTTATGTGAAAGAAGGATATTATGCTGCTTTGATTCCTTGGGAGGCAACTGATGAGCATTTTAGAGCTTATGTGGTGGCAGTGGATAAAGCAGGTAATGTAAACAAACAAAGAATTAGATATTATTTTACCAATAAAAAATACCGAGTATCTAATATAAAAGTAAGTGACAGATTTTTAGATGGAAAGATTGAATTTTTAGCACAAAAATATGCTCCAAAAGATAGAGAATTAAGCAGGCTTGAAAAATTTAAATTTGTTAATGAGGACTTAAGAGCTTCTAATGAAGTTATCATTCATGATATTACGAGTAAAGTTCCTGATACTATGATTAATAATTTTAAAGTCAATCTTTTCAAGCCTTTAAAAAATGGCCAAAAAGTAGCTGATTATGCTGATCATAGGTTTTATTCTTATAATAATCAAGCATTTAGTAGCTCTTATCACATGGGGCTTGATTTAGCAAGTGTAAAAGAAGCGCCTATCATTAGCAATAATGATGGTGAAGTGGTATTTGTACAAGAAAATGGAATTTATGGACTAAATATTATTATTTATCATGGTTTTGGGATTTATACTCTTTATGGACATTGCACTAATGTGGATGTAAATGTGGGCGATAGAGTTAGAGCAGGTGATGTTATAGGCACTACAGGCACTACAGGCTTAGCGCTTGGAGATCATGTGCATTTTGGTGTTTTGGTGCAAGGTGTTGAAGTGCGTCCTGAGCAATGGCAAGATGCAAAATGGATAAAAGAAAATATCTATAATGTATTAGAATCAAGCAAAAAAAGAATTTTGAGTGAATAAAAATGAATCAAACAACAATAGCAAAAGAAGTTAAAGGTGTTGGTATAGGTTTGCACAAGGGTGAGCCTATTAGTATAAAATTAGAGCCATTGGAAGCTGGTAGTGGTATAGTGTTTTATAGAAGTGATTTGGGAATTTCTTATGAAGCAAAGCCTGAAAATGTCATCGATACACAAATGGCTACTGTAATAGGCGATCATAGGGGTTATGTTTCTACTATAGAACATTTAATGAGCGCAATTAATGCTTATGGTATTGATAATGTGCGTATAGTTTTAGACGCAAACGAAGCTCCTGTAATGGATGGTAGCAGTATAGGTTTTTGTATGATGCTTGAAGAAGCAGGTATAAAAGAGCTTGAAGCGGCAAAAAAAATTTTAGTGATTAAAAAAAGTGTAGAAGTAAAAGAAGGCAATAAATTTGTGCGTTTAAGTCCTACGGATATGCCTATTATAAACTATACAATCGAATTTGATAATCCTATTATAGGCAAACAAAATTATTGTTTTGAATTTAGCAAACAAAACTACATAGAGCAAATAGCAAGAGCAAGAACCTTTGGATTTTTAAAAGATGTTCAAGCTTTAAGAGCTATGAATTTAGGTCTTGGTGGAAGCCTAGAAAATGCTGTTGTGGTTGATGATAATCGTATTTTAAACCCTGAAGGTTTGCGCTTTAAGGATGAATTTGTGCGTCATAAAATTTTAGACGCTATTGGGGATTTAACCTTGCTTGGATGTAGAGTTTTTGGAGATTATACTTCTTATGCAGGTTCACACAAGCTTAATCATCTTTTAACTAAAGAACTTTTAAAAGATCCTAGTACCTATGAAGTGGTAAGCTTAGAAAAAAGCACACATAAGGTTTATGAAAAGGTTTTTGCATAAAAAAGGTTACTTTGCTTTTAAATGCCATAGCAAAACCTTTAATGCTTGGTATTTATGAAAATGATTTATTGTTAAATACTATTGAAAGTGATTTAAAAGTTAGCGAGGTTTTACCAAAAATATTGCAAGAATTACTTTCGCAATATGAGTTTGAAAAGCTTATTTATGTACATGGACCAGGTTCTTACATGGGTATAAAGATTTCTTATGTTTCTTTTGAGACATTAGCCATAGTCAAAAACATTCCTTTAAAAGCAATTAGTGCTTTTGAGTTAAATAACAACACTCCTATACCTGCAAACAAACATTTATGTTTTGTAAAAAAAGACAATGGTGAAATTATTTTAGAGAAGACACAAGCAGGAAGTTTTTTTATGCCTCAAAGTTTAAAAGGTTTAAATTTAAGCAAAGAAAGTACACCTTTTTATGTTTTAGATGCAATTAATTAAGGTAAAAAATGAAAATTTTAGTTCCTGCGACAAGTGCAAATTTAGGTCCTGGTTTTGATTGTTTGGGCTTGAGTTTAAAACATTTTAATCAAACCATAGTTGAAAAATCTAAATTTTTTAGTATTAACATACATGGAGAAGGTGAAAATAATATCTATCTTAAAAAAAATAATACTTTTGTTAATATTTTTTATGAAATTTATCAAAGACTTAGCGGTAAAAAAGATAATTTTCGTTTTGTTTTTCAAAATAATATCCCTTTAGCAAGAGGTATGGGAAGTTCTTCTGCTGTAATAATTGGAGCTATTGCTTGTGCTTATGAATTAAGCGGATTTAAAGCAGATAAAAATATCATTTTAAATGAAGCTTTAAAATATGAAAATCATCCAGATAACATAGCTCCAGCAGCTCTTGGAGGTTTTGTGTGTGCATTAAATCACAATCAAAAAGTCTTAGCTATAAAAAAAGAAGTAGATAAAGACTTACAAGCTGTTATAACTATACCAAATGTAGCGATGAATACTCAAAAATCAAGAACAGTTTTAGCTAAAAAAATTAATCTAGAAGATGCTGTTTTTAATCTTTGTCATGCTTCATTTTTAACAGCTTGTTTTTTAGAAAAAAAATATGACATGTTGAAATATGCAAGTTTAGACAAACTTCATCAAAATCAAAGAATGAAACTTTTACCTGAGCTTTTTGAAGTACAAAAATTAGCTTTAGATAATAATGCTCTCATGAGCACGCTTTCAGGCTCAGGTTCGAGTTTTTTCACTCTAGCCTATAAAGATGATGCTAAACAAATCAAAGAAAAAATCAAAAATAAATTTGCTAAATTTAGAGTTGAGCTTTTAGAATTTGATGATGAGGGCTTTAAAATTTGCTAAAAATTCCAAAAAAAAGATATAATTTTGAAAAACCATATACCCATTAGAATGTGCATTGTTTGCAAAGGTCGTTATGAAAAGCAAAGTTTGCATCAATTTCAAATAAAAAATTCTCAAATTATCACTAAAGTGGAATTTGGTAGGAGTTTATATATTTGTAATCCATGTTTTGAAAAAGATGAAAAAACATTGCAAAAGGCTTTTATGAGAGCTTGCAAAGGCAATTTTTATGGCAGTATAAATCAGCAGGATTTAAAGGAGATATTTTTTAATGACAGATGTAAAGATTAGCGAAATCGCTCAAGAGTTAGGATATACTAGTAAAGAAATTATAGAAAAAGCCAATGAAATAGGCTTGGAGGATATAAAATCCCCTAACAAAAAAGTATCTTCTGAAATCGCAGAAGCGATTTATCAATATGTGCAATCAGGTGAAATACTAGATGTGGTAAAAAAAGTGGCAAAGCCTAAAAAAGAAAGCGCGGCTAAAAAAACTACTACTAAAAAAGAAGAAAGCAAAAAAGAAGAGAAAAAAACTACTAAAAAAGAAACAAAAACTCCTGTTAAAACAACAAATGAAAAGAAAGAAGAAAGTAAAAAAGAAGAAAAGCAACCTGAAAATCCTATTAAAAATGAAGCATTAGAAGAAAAAAAAGAAGAAATTAAATTCGATGAAAAACTAGGCTCTAATTTAAATTTAGCTAAAAGAAGAGGTTTAGTTATCGTTAAAAAGAAAAAAGAAGAAAGCAAAGAAAACCAAACAAACAATGAAGAAAAATCTAATATACAAAATACTCAAGGCTTGAGCCTTAGTATGATTTTTTCAAATTCAGATGAGAATTTAAAAAGAAAGAAAAAAGAAAAGAAAAATCATCCTGCGACAAGTAAAAAAGAAAACACTACTAAAATGGATCTTTTAGGAGATAAAGACTTTGCTGATATTTCTTTAGAAGATGACGATATGGTAGTTTTACCTGATTTTAGTGTAAAAGAAAACAAACCAGCACAACCAGCAAACAAAAAACAACCAAATATTTTAAAGCAATCTTTAAATAACTCTATCAACCCATTTGGCGAGGGTGGTATACAAAGAAGAAGTCGTAAAAAACCACCTAAAAAGGTAGAGAAAAAAGAAAGTGAAGCTATAACAAGTGTAAGCATACCTAAAGAAATTCGTGTGTATGAATTTGCTGAAAAACTTGGTAAAAACACCGGAGAAGTTATCTCTAAACTTTTCATGCTTGGTATGATGACAACTAAAAATGACTTTTTAGATGAGGATGCTATAGAAATTCTTGCTGCTGAATTTGGAGTGGAGATTAATATCATTGATGAGGCTGATGAGTTTGATTATGTAAAAGATTATGATGAAAATCAAACAGAAGAAAATTTAAGCCAAAGAGCTCCGGTTATTACTATTATGGGGCATGTTGATCATGGTAAGACTTCTTTGCTTGATTATATAAGAAAATCACGCATTGCAAGTGGCGAAGCAGGTGGGATTACTCAGCATGTGGGCGCTTATATGGTGGAAAAAAATGGTAGAAAAATCACTTTTATCGATACTCCAGGCCATGAGGCATTTACTGCTATGCGTGCAAGGGGAGCTAGTATAACGGATATTGTTATTATCGTAGTAGCTGCAGATGATGGGGTAAAACCACAAACTAAAGAGGCGATCAATCATGCAAAAGCAGCTAATGTGCCTATCATCATTGCTATTAATAAAATGGATAAAGAAAACGCAAATCCTGACATGGTAAAAACCCAACTAGCAGAAATGGACATCATGCCAGTAGAATGGGGCGGAAGCCATGAATTTGTGCCAGTTTCAGCTAAAAAAGGTGATGGTATAGAGGATTTACTTGAAATTGTATTATTACAAGCTGATATTTTAGAGCTTAAAGCAAATCCAAAAGCCCATGCTAAAGCAAGTATTATAGAATCTTCAGTGCAAAAAGGTAGAGGTCCTGTGGCTACTATCATCGTGCAAAATGGTACTTTAAGAGTAGGAAATACAGTCGTAGCAGGGGAAGCTTATGGTAAAGTGCGTGCTATGAGTGATGATCAAGGCAAAGCTTTAAAAGAAATAGGTCCAGGTGAGTGCGGGGTGATCATAGGTCTTAGTGAAGTAGCCGATGCAGGAGAAACTCTAATAGCTGTAGATAGTGATAAGCAAGCAAGAGAATATGCTAATAAACGCCATGAATACAACCGCCAAAAAGAACTAAGCAAATCCACTAAAGTAAGCATAGATGAGCTTGGTGCAAAAATCAAAGAAGGCAATTTAAAAGCCCTTCCTGTGATTTTAAAAGCAGATGTGCAAGGTTCGCTTGAAGCGATTAAGGCTAGTTTAGAAAAACTTAAAAACGATGAGATCAAGGTTAATATCATCCATAGTGGGGTAGGTGGGATTACTCAAAGTGATATAGAGCTTGCAAGTGCGAGTGAAAATTCTATTGTTTTAGGTTTTAATATACGCCCAACTGGTGAGATCAAAGAACGCGCTAAAGATAAAGGCGTAGAGATAAAAACTTATAATGTTATTTATAACTTGCTTGATGATGTAAAAGCCTTACTAGGTGGTATGATGAGTCCTATCATCTCTGAAGAACAACTTGGTCAAGCTGAAATTCGCCAAGTGATCAATGTACCAAAATTAGGCCAAATCGCAGGTTGTATGGTGACAGAAGGCACGATCAATCGTGGTGCGAAAATCAGGCTTATTAGAGATGGGGTTGTGGTATTTGAAGGTAATGTAAGCTCGCTCAAACGCTTTAAAGATGATGTAAGAGAAGTTGCAAAAGGCTATGAATGCGGTGTAGGCATAGAAGGTTGTAATGATATGAGAGTGGGGGATTATATAGAAAGTTATAAAGAAGTTGAGGAACAAGTAAGCCTATGAACCCAGCCGAAATCAAAAAGCTACGCACAGAAAGCATTTTAAAAGAACTTATACCAGAAGCTTTAGCAAATTTAGACAACGAAGCTTTAAAAAATTTGTGCGTAGTAGATGTGGAGTGTAAAAAAGGCAGATATGATGCTTTTGTGTATCTAGATAAAATGTTTTTTAATACCCAAGAGCAAGAAATCATACTCAATCAACTCAAAAAAGCCGCCCGTGCTTTGCAAAATTATTGCATGAGTGAGCAAGGGTGGTATAGATGTCCGAATTTTCACTTTAAATTTGATGATAGATTAGAGTATCAAAACCATATGGATGCTTTATTTGAAAAAATCAAAAAGGAACAAAATGAATCTTGAAGCACTTTGTAAAGAAGCAGGGCTTAGCTTTTATGATGATGAGCTAGTAAGTGAAAATGGTAGAAAGATTTATAGAATTTATGTGCAAAAAGAAGGTGGAGTAAATCTTGATGATTGTGCTAAGCTTAGTGAGATTTTATCACCTATTTTTGATGTAGAGCCACCTGTGGGTGGGGAGTATTTTTTAGAAGTATCAAGCTGTGGGCTTGAAAGAAAACTTAGTAAAATCGAGCATTTTGCAAAAAGCATTAACGAACTTGTAAAAATCACAACTAGTGAAAAAGAAAAAATCGAAGCAAAAATCATCGCCATAGATGATGAAAATATCATTTTAGAAAATTTAGAAACTCAAGAAAAAACTACTATAAATTTTAGCGACATAAGAAAAGCTAAAACCTTCATACAATGGTAAAAATTTAGAATTCTAAATTTTTACTTATTTTTTATATAATTAAATTTAAATACAAAAACAAAAAGGCGTATAATGCTTGAAAATAAATATGATTATAATATAAGCAAAAAAGATAAAAATGGCAATGTGTATTATCATTTTCCAAAAGATGAAGATGAATTTAAAGAAGCAGTTGTAAAAAATGGCGGCATGAGTGTATATGTTTATCAAGATGATAAATTAATAGATGAATTTCATACAAAAAGTCAAGGTTATAAATGGACTTCGCCTGTTTTTAATTATTTAAAAACTATGCATAAAGATAGTGAATATTTTTATAGATATTATAAAAATTGTAAATTTTTTGCGGTTGTGGATTAGGAAGGTTTTATCATGATTGAATTTTCTAATGAGGAAAGAGAAAAATTTAAAGATTATTTGATTAATTTTTTTAACAATGCATATGGTGGTAATAAATTCTCTCGAAAAGATGAAGAGGATAATTTTAATTTTTTAAAAAAATATAGCTATTTTGTCAAATTGAGTTATGGAAGAGGAATCGTATCTAAAATTCCTTGGATTATATTTGTAAGAATGGATACACAAGAATATAAAGCATCTTATGGTGTTTATGTGTATTGTGGCATAAAGCGAGAAAATGGAGAAATTGTAGTTTATATCGGAGAGAGCGAGGATATAATAATTAATTATATTGCAAAAGATAAAGTTGATGAATATAATACAAAATTTAATAATGTGGTTTTTCACTATTCAAATTTAAATAATGATATTGATGTGATTGTTGATAAACTTATAGAAAATATGCACTGGTTTAAAAGGCTACCATTAAATGAAATTCAAGATAGAAATGCTTTATCTATAAGTAATAATAAAGAAATAAGAAATAATGAAAATGAAATATCAAATAAAAAAGAAAATCAAAATCCACCTTTAAATCAAATTCTTTATGGACCTCCAGGGACAGGAAAAACTTATCATACGATAGATAAAGCTTTGGAGATATTGGGTGAAAATTTAGCAAATAAAGATAGAGATGAGAAAAAAGAAAAATTTGATGAGTATGTAAAAAACGGGCAAATAGTTTTTACCACCTTTCATCAAAGCTACGGATATGAAGAATTTGTAGAAGGTATAAAACCTATAATAAATAACGATGAAAATTCTCAAGAATTAAAATATGAGATAAAAAATGGTGTTTTTAAAGAATTGTGTGATAAATCTTTGAAAAACTATATTTCATCAATACAAAATGAGAATGAAACTGACTTAGATAAATTAATTTTTGAATTTGCTAATTATATTAATCAAAATTTTCTAGACAAAGGAAATGAATTTCCTTTAGAAAATAAAGTTAATGTTAAAAAAATCCTTTTAAATTCCAAAGATGAATATCGTTCTTTTTTGTTGGGTGGTTCAATTAAAAGTCCTCAAAGATTGACTATTGATGTTATAAAAAGAGATTATTTAGATTTTATAAATGGAAGAATTTTATCTTTTAAAGATATTAAGCCAAAATATGACAGCCAAAGTGATTACCATGGTAATGCGACTTATTATTTTATGTTTTATAAAAAATTAAAAGAATTTGAAAGTTTGCAAAATGAAAAATTTAAAATAAAAAAAGATAACTTAAAACCTTATATAATAATCATAGATGAGATTAATCGTGGTAATGTAAGTAAGATTTTTGGTGAGCTTATCACTTTAATAGAACCTAGCAAAAGAATAGATGAAAGCGAGGGATTAAAAGTTACTTTGCCTTATAGCGGTGAAAAATTTGGAGTGCCTAAGAATGTTTATATCATAGGCACTATGAATACAGCTGATAGAAGTATAACTTCACTTGATACAGCTTTGCGAAGACGCTTTGAATTTATCGAGATGATACCTAAACCTAATGTTTTGTCAGATAATTGCGAAGGTGTTAATTTGCAAGAATTATTAAAAGCTATTAATACTCGCATAGAATACTTGCTAGATAGAGAAAAGACTATAGGACATGCATTTTTTATAGGCATTGAGAATTTAGAGAAATTAAAAAATGTTTTTCAAAATAAAATCATCCCGCTACTGCAAGAGTATTTTTATAATGATTATGCTTTGATTGACGCAGTTTTAAATAAAAATGGTATGTTGGAAAATGTTATTGTTGAAAATAAAGACTATTTAAAAAATATGACAGAATTTATAGAAAGTGATAAGGTTATTTATAAGTTTAGTGATAGTCAAAAATGGGATGAAGCTACTTTTAAAAAAATATATGAATAATGAAAACAATTAACACTTTTTCTATCATCGAATATCAAGCTTTTTCTAAAGAAGATTTAAAAGAAATTTTCAAAGAAAAGACTGAAATATTTTATAAAGAGCTAGAAGACTTTGCAAAAAATAATGAAAGTCTTCTAGGCTTTAAAAACAAAAATACCTTAAAAGCTAAAAATTATGTCGGCATTATACAGACTAAAAGCGGTGTTTTGGAGATCTTTCCAAAATGCACAAATTTGGATAGCTATAAAAAAGAAGATAAATCCTCAAATTATGATAAAGAAAAATTAAAAAAATACTACGAATTAGAAAATATCTCTAAAAATGATGATTCTAGTGAAGAAGATCTTAAAAATGATCCTAGAAATCTTTTAATCAACATGCTAAAAACCTTAAAGAATTCTCCCTTTAAAAAGTCTGAAATTTCATCTTTGCA
Source organism: Campylobacter sp. IFREMER_LSEM_CL292 (assembly GCF_025771615.1). Classification (NCBI taxonomy): domain Bacteria; kingdom Pseudomonadati; phylum Campylobacterota; class Epsilonproteobacteria; order Campylobacterales; family Campylobacteraceae; genus Campylobacter; species Campylobacter sp. IFREMER_LSEM_CL292. The sequence goes on along the minus strand of NZ_JAKMQP010000004.1, from coordinate 71,177 downwards.
AATTGCTAAAATGCCTTTGTTTGAAGTGTTTATCACGATGTTTTTAGATGAATTTGATAGTGTGCATAAAAAAGGTTTGATGAGATCTTATGTAAGTAGCGAAGAAAACAGAGCTTTCTTAAAAGGAAAATTACTATTCAATGAGCATATAGAATCAAATTTAATACACAAAGAAAGATTTTTCACAAGTAGCGATGAGTTTGTTTTAGACATAGCTCCAAATCGCTTGATAAAATCAACGCTAAATTTTTTAAAATCAAAAACTTTTATAAATAAATTTAGAATTATAAAAGCCATACAAATGCTTGATGAGGTAGAATTTTCTACAAATTACGAAAAAGATTTTAGTTTTGAAATTTCAAGACATTTTGATTATTATGAAAATATACTTTCTTGGTGTAAGATATTTTTGCAAAATCAAAGCTTTGCTCCATATAAAGGTAAAAACGAAGCCTTTGCTTTACTTTTTCCTATGGAAAAACTTTTTGAAAACTATGTGGCTTATATGTTTAAACTTGCTAATCCTAGTGAAAATATAAAAACCCAAAGTAGTGGAAAGTATTTAATTTCAAAAAATGATGAAAAGTGTTTTATGTTAAAGCCTGATTTATATATAGAAAATAAAATGATCCTAGATACCAAATGGAAAATTCCAGATGATAACGAAGATGAGAAAAAACATGGTATATCGCAAAGCGATTTATATCAAATGTTTGCTTATGCAAATAAATACGAGATAAAGGAAATTTATCTTATTTATCCTCTATGTGAGAGAACTTTTAACTTAAGAGAGAAATTAAAAACTAAAGATATTAAGTTTTTAGCACAAGGTTTTTTAAAAGCTTGCGATGAACATGTAAAGCTTAAGGTATTTTTTGCACCTTTACCTTTTTAGGAAGTAATATGAATCACGAATTTTATATGAATTTAGCCATAGGTGAAGCTTGGAAATATCAGCTTTTAACCTACCCAAATCCAGCCGTAGGTTGTGTGATCTTAGATAAAAATGGTAAAATTTTAAGCATAGAAGCACACAAAGAAGCAGGTAAGGCTCATGCAGAGCTTGAAGCAGTGAGTAAAGCCTTAAAAGCACTTAATCCAAATTTAGATTTACCACAAAATGCAAATGATTTGCATGAGTTTATTTGTCAAAATCATCAAAGCTTGCTAAAAGGCGCTAGTGCTTATGTGAGTTTAGAACCTTGCAATCATCATGGCAAAACTCCACCTTGCGCAAAGCTTTTTAGCACGCTTGGTTTTAGTGAAGTTTTTATTGCTACTAAAGATGAGCATAAGCTCGCAAGCGGTGGAGCAGAGTTTTTAAAAAATCAAGGCATAAAAGTTCACATGGGAATTTGCAAGCAAAGAGCCAAAGAGCTTTTAAAGCCTTTTTTAAAATGGCAAAAATCAAGTTTTAAAATTTTTAAACTAGCTCTTTCTTTAAATGGCTCTGCTTATGGTAAAATCGTAAGTTCTAAAGCAAGTAGAACCTATGCTCACACATTACGCTCAAAGCTTGATTTGCTTGTAGTAGGTGGAGAAACTATAAGACATGATAGGCCTATTTTAGATGCAAGGCTAGCTCAAGCTAAAGCGCCAAATTTATGCATACTAAGCCGTCAAAATTTAGAAAGTTTTGATCCAAACATTCCTTTATTTAGCGTAGCTGAAAGAGAAATTTTTACAAACATTCCTAGTGAAGCAAAGCTCATCATGTATGAGGGCGGGGAGAATTTTTTAAAAGCTTTTAAAGATGAGTTAGATATGCTTTTGATTTTTTCAAGCTCGAATTTAAATACCTTTGAAAATGTTAAGTTAGATTTAAAGCTAAAGCCTTTATATAAAGGCTTTTTAGAAAATGATACTTATGGATTTTATGAGATTATTAAATCTTAGTAGATTTTTTGTGAGCTTATTTGTGTGAAAAATTGCACTAAAGTGTTAGCAAAAAAGCTAGCGCTTTGCTCTTCTAATCGTTTTAAAAACTTATCTATAGTATCTTCTTTTTGCCAGATAGGGTTTTGCACTTTGGCTAGTTTTTCTAACTCTTTTTTGGCTTGCTCGTAATTGCCTATTTTATCAATGAGTTTTAATTTTAAAGCCTCATTTGCTAAAAACACTTTCGCATCAGCCCATGAGCTTGTTTGATTTAAGTCTAGCTTGCGATTTTTAGCGACAAATTGCGTGAAAAGCTCATAGCTTTGATTGGCTAAATTTTGCAAAAAGTCTTTTTCTTCTGTGCTCCATTTACGCATGAAAGTTCCTGTTTCTTTATAGCTTCCTGCTTTGATGGTTTGCTCATTTATACCAAGTTTTTGTGCAAGCTCACTTACTTCAAAACCTTGCATAATTACCCCAATAGATCCTACAAAGCTAGCAGGATTAGCGATGATCATATCAGCTCCCACCGCGCTTAGGTAGCTTCCGCTTGCTATAGTTCCACCTGCATAGACTACCACAGGTTTTTTAGCTTTAAGATCTTGTATAGCTAAAGCTATTTCCATGCTTGGTGCAAAAGCTCCACCAGGGCTATCTATAAAAAGCAAAACCCCTTTTATAGCTTTATCATCTTTGACTTTGTAAATTTGTTCTAAAAGATTGCTTGCATCGCTAATTTCACCTTTAAGATTAATTTGAGTTAGGTTTGCATTAGAAAGTTTAGCATTATCCCTGCTTGGAGTAAGGATTAAAAACACGATAAATAAAAACACAAAGGTTTTAAAATAAGTGTTGATATAAGAAATGGTTTTTCCAATTCCTTTAAAAAATGATTTTATAATCTGCATTCTTTTCCTTCTATAAAAAGTTTTAACACTTCTTTGCTTTGTAAGATAAATTGCAAAGGAAGTTGTTTTAAATTTGCACTATTTGGTAAAGCAAAAAGACTAAAATCAGCTATTTTGCCTTTTTGAATTTGACCTAGGTTTAAATTTAAGGCTTTTGCGGCTTTATTTGTTGCCATTAAAAGTAACATTTTAGCAAAATTTTCTAACTCAAAATCATCATGTATAAGTAAATTTACTCTCATTTCATCAAGCATACTTAAAGAAGTATTTGAACTTAAACCATCAGTTCCTAGGTGGATATTAATACCATTTTTTAAAGCAGATTTTAATTTAAAAGTATTTTTACTCAAAAGTCTGTTTGAAAAAGCACAATGTGTGATCGAGTGTAAATTTTTATCTAGCAAATCCCATTCTTTAAAATATACACAATGTGTAAATAAAGTCCTTTGGTCTTTAAAAAGCTCTAAAAAGCTTTGTGGGGTGTAAAATGGCATAGGATTTTTGCTAAATTTAGCCAAGCTCTTTTTAAAACCACCTTTTTTAAACCTTAGCCAGTTGTTTTCATGATTACTTTCAAGAAAATGTGTGCTTAGTAAATGATCATTTTCTCTAGCAAGTTTTATAGCAAATTTAGCAAGCTCTGGGTGGGTTGAGTAGGGTGCATGCACTGAAATAGCAGGGATAAATTTAGAAGTTTTAAAACGCATGCTTTTTTCATAGCGAGTTAAAAATTCCTCTTTTTTTGCTTGGATAAAATTTTCACTTGAACCTAAAATTTCATTAAAAAATATCACTCTAGCTTGTGAATTTACACAAGGGTTTAAATCGCCCCCAAAGCTTGAAATTTCTCCTATAGTAGCAGTGCCACTTTTTAGCATTTTATGAATATTTTGTGAGATTAATTTTTCTTTGGCTTTTTCGTTTAATTGCTCGCGGTTATTAAAAACGCTATCAAGCCATTTTAAAAAGTCTCCAAAGGCTAAATTTCCATTATTTGCACTAAATTCTAAATGCGTGTGCGGGTTGATAAAAGCAGGTAAAAGTAAGGTATCTTTTGGAGTTGGTATAAGCTTAGCTTGTGGGTAGGATTTTTGTAAATTTTCTAAGCTATCAATTTCTAAAATATTATCATCAAAAAGAACTGCTTTGTTTTCTAAAATATTAAAATCATCATCGCAAGTTAAGATGATTTTGGGTGCTATTATAAACATTTTCCATCCTTTAAAAAGGTAAATTGTAGCTAAAATTTAGCTTTAAAGTGTTATAATATAGTAAATTTTACTAAATAAAGGTTAGATTATGAAAGTTATGGTGATACAAGGACCAAACATTAATATGCTTGGTGTAAGAGAAACTCACATTTATGGTAATATGAAAATGGAAGATATCCACGAGCAAATGAAACAAGCCGCAAAACAAGCTAATGTGGAGATTGAGTTTTTTCAAAGTAATTTTGAAGGTGAGCTAGTTGATAAAATTCAAGAATGCTTAGGCAGTGTAGATGGAGTGATTATTAATGCAGCTGCTTATACACACACTTCTATAGCAATCCGTGATGCGATTGCGGCGATTAATATGCCTGTGATTGAAGTGCATATTAGCAATACTTACAGAAGAGAAGAATTCAGACAAAAAAGCATGATAGCACCAGTTTGTGCAGGTAGCGTGGTAGGTTTTGGTCCTTTTGGTTATCATATGGCTCTAATGGGACTTTTCCAAATTTTTGATCAAATCAATGCATATAAAGCAGCTCAAGCAAAAGCACAACAAGCAAATTAATGAATTTTATCTTAAAAAACGAAAATGCACTTTTTTATGAGTGTGGCTATTCTTGCGATAATGCTTTGTTTTTAAAACTTGAAGATAAAGCTTTTTTCATTACTGATGCAAGATATAGCTTTGAAGCTAGTGAAATGATAAAAAATGCTAAGGTAGTTTTAGCACAAGATCTTTTTGCTAGTGCTAGAGAGCTTTTAGAAAAAGCAGGGATTGATAGAATATGTTTTGACCCAAAAGACTTTAGTTATTTTGAATTTAAAGAACTTAGTAAAAGTGTTAATATCGTTTTTGAAGAAAAATTAGACTTAAGTAAAAATAAACGCATTATAAAAAATGCCAAGGAATTACAACTTTTGCAAAAGGCTGTAAATTTTGGTAAAGAATGCTTTGAAGAATTTGCTAAATTTATCAGTCAAGAAGGCCATGGAAAAAGCGAAAAAGAATTACATTTTAAAGCATGTGAAATTTTTCAAAAAAAAGGTGCTTTAGGGCTTTCTTTTTCACCTATTGTAGCTATTAATGAAAATGCGGCTAAAGCACATGCTTTACCTAGTGATAAATGTTTAGAATATGGAGATTTGTTATTAGTTGATGCAGGTGTGGTTTATCAAAGGTATTGTTCTGATCGCACAAGAACGGCTTGTTTTGATGAGAGTGGCATAGTGTTTGATAAAAATAAGCCAAATTTTAAAGACAAAGAAATTATGCAAATTTATGAAGTGGTTAAGCAAGCCCAACTTCAAGCTATAGAAAAAGCACGCGTTGGTATGAGATCAAGTGAGCTTGATTTTATCGCAAGAGAAGTGATTAAAAATGCAGGTTTTGAAAAAGAATTTATTCATAGTTTAGGACATGGAGTGGGGCTTGATATACATGAGTTACCAAACATTAGTCCAAGAAGTGATTATGAGTTAAAAGAGGGTATGGTATTTACCATTGAACCTGGAATTTATATCAAAGATAAACTTGGCATTAGGATAGAAGATATGGTTTATCTTGATAAAGAAAAGGCAGTGGTGTTATAACTTGCTGATTAAAGGGGCTAGAAGGTTAGAAAAAATTCGTTTTTTTCCTTTTTATTCAAAGGCTGATAAAAAAGGAAAATACATAGCCATTATAGGACTTGGAAGCAATATAGAAGATGAAAAAAAACGCTTTCGGAGTTTATTTAGGCTTTTAATGCAAGATAAACGCTTGCAAGTATTGCAAACATCGCCATTTTTGATTAATAAAGCTTTTGGCTTTGAAGAGCAAAAAGACTTTACTAATGCAGTGATGGTTGTAAGCACAAGTTTGCATGCAAGAGCACTTTTAAAAGTTTTGTTTTTTTATGAGTTTAAATTCAAAAGAAAAAGAACTTTTAAAAATGCTCCTAGAACGCTTGATTTGGATTTGTTGTATTTTTCAAAAAAAGCGCGTAAAGATGAGTATTGCATAGTGCCTCATGTGGGGGTAAATGATAGAATTAGCGTAACTTTGCCTTTGGGCTTGTTAAGATAAGGAAAAATATGGGACAATTGATTCATACTTTTACGGTTGAAAGCACAGATGAGATTATACCTAAGGTCAAGCAAGATTATGGCGATAAGGCTTTGATAGTAACTAATAAGCAAATTCGTCCAAAAACTATCAATCAAAAGCCTTTGTATGAGGTTATAGTGGCGATTGAAGAAGCTGATTATGAAGAGCATTTAAAACAAAATAATTTGCCTATGCCACCAAAGAAAAAACCAAACACAGCAAGTTTTCCTGAGGCTAAAATTCAAACTCCAAAACTTGAAGATGAAAAAAAAGAAGAAGATGTAGTGCTTGATTTTTCTTCAAAAGCTAAGCAAAAACCTATTAATCCTTATTTAAATACAAGCAAAAAAGATGATAATTTTTTAAATTTAAAAAACAAACTTTCTCAAGTTAGTTCAGAAATTAGCAAGGTTTCAAACTATCAAGATTTTTCTATGCCAAATCCAAATTATGATAAAAAAATAGAAGCTTTTGAAAAACAAATGAACAAGCTTAATGATAAAATGAATTTACTTGTGGATATGATGTGGGATGATAAGGCAGATTTACGCAAAGAATTAGCTATACCACCTGAGTTTGCAAGTATTTATAAGCAAGCTAAAGCAAGTGGTATGCAAGAAGCGCATTTAGAAGCGATTATGAAAGCAACTATTGAAAATATGCCAAGCACTATGAAAGCAAATCAAGAAGCAGTGCAAAGGTATTTTTACTCACTTTTGCGTAATATGCTTCCATGCCGTTTAGAAAGTGAAATTAAAAAGCAAAAAATCATGATGTTGGTAGGTCCAACAGGAGTAGGTAAAACTACAACTTTAGCAAAGCTTGCTTTTCGCTATGCTTATGGAGATAGACGCTATAAAACCGGTATTATAACTCTTGATACTTATAGAATAGGCGCAGTAGAGCAGCTTTTTCAATATGCTAAGATGATGAAACTTCCTATTATTGATAGTATAGAGCCAAATGACTTAGATGATGCGATTAGAAGTTTAAATACTTGTGAGGTTATTTTAGTAGATACAACCGGAAATTCACAGTATGATAAGGCAAAACTTGAAAAAACAAAAGAATTTTTATCGCATTCTAATGCGCAAATTGATGTGAATTTAGTGCTTTCAGCAAATACAAAATATGAAGATTTATTAGAAACTTATAATAATTTTTCATTTTTAAATATAGACACTTTAATCATTACAAAATTTGATGAAACAAAAGTATTTGGAAATGTGTTTTCTTTGCTTTATGAAACTAGCACTCCGATGAGCTTTTTTTCCATAGGTCAAGAAGTACCTGATGATATAGAAGTAGCAAATAGCGACTTTTTGGTGCGTTGTGTGTTAGAAGGTTTTAGAAGGGATGAAAATGAGTAATCAAGCAGAAAAATTAAAAGATCTAGTAAAAAATGAAAACTCAAATGTAAAACATACCCATTTTATCGCAGTTACTAGCGGTAAAGGTGGAGTTGGAAAAAGTACTTTTAGTGCAAATTTGGGCAACATCCTAGCTAAAAATGGATATAAAGTAGGGCTTTTTGATGCAGATATAGGGCTTGCAAATTTAGATGTGATTTTAAATGTGCGTGTAGAAAAAAACCTTTTACATGTTTTAAAAGGTGAATGCTCACTAGAAGATATTCTAATAGAAGTCAAGCCAAATTTATGGCTTATCCCAGGTGAGAGTGGCGATGAAATTTTAAAATACAATGATAAAAATATTTATGAGAGATTTTTAAATCAAACAAGTATTTTAGATGATTTAGACTTTTTAATCATTGATACAGGAGCAGGTATTGGTGGCAATATAGGGAATTTCTTAGAAATGTCTGATGAGGTTATTGTCATAACTGTACCTGATCCTGCTGCAATTACCGATGCTTATGCTACTATAAAAACTACTTCAAAGACTAAAGAGAATTTATTAATGGTATTTAATGTAGTTAGAAATGAAAATGAGGCTTTAAGAATTTTTGATAATATTAAAAAAGTAGCAGATATTAACATTAAGCATAATTTAAATTTAGAATTTTTAGGATTTTTAGGTCAAAGTAAAGATATTAGTTCTAGCATTAAAAAAAGAACTTTATTTAGTGATGATGATACTAATGCAAGCGATGAGCTCAAAGCTATAGCTTCTAAGCTTTTATATAGGTTGGAACAAAAAGTGCTTAATAATGTGGGAGATAAAAGCATTATGAGTTTTTTCAAAAAGCTTTTGGATCGTTTTTAGATTGAAGGAAAAAGATGAGACCAGAAAATTTTGTTGCTTTTTTTACTGTTTGCGGTTTTTTTATAGGATTAATGTTCACCATAGTTAATATAGAAGATGCAGTAGAGATAGTTGTATATACTTGTTTGATTACTTTTGTATTTTATGTGTTAATCCATATAGTAATTATGATTTTTGTAGATGCAAATAAAATTAGTGGTAGAAGCTTTAATAAAGAAAAATATGAAAATGAAAATAATAGCTTTATAGCAGAATTAGCTGCAAGAGAAAAGAAAATGGATTACTTGCTTGAAAAACTTCAAGAAGAGCGTGAAGACCTTAAAAAACTTGATAGCTCTTCAAAAAGAAAAGTAAAACATGCAGCCGCATAATGCTTATGCTTCTACGCTAAAAAAAGAACAAGACGACTTAGTCATCTCTTATATGCCCGCATTAAGAGCTATGGCTTTTAGACTTAAAGAGCGTTTGCCTGCAAGTATTGATGTAAATGATTTAATTAGTATTGGCGTAGAAGAGATGATTAAACTCTCGCGCCGCTATGATAAAGAACAAAATGACAATTTTTGGGGTTTTGCAAGAAAAAGAGTAAATGGAGCTATGCTTGATTATCTAAGAAGCCTTGATGTAATGAGTAGAAGCAATAGAAAAATCATCAAAGATATTGACGCTATTATAGATGAGTTTTATCAAGAAAATGAAAAAGAACCTGATGATGAGTATTTAGCACAAAGATTAAATTTAGAAGTAGAAAAGGTAAAAGAAGCAAGAGCAGCTCATGCTATATCGCTTGTTATGCCTTTGGATGAACAGCTAAATTGTTTTAATGATAGTAATATTATAGAACAAATAGAAAAAGAAGAATTAATAGAAAAAATCAACGCGGTTTTGGAAGAATTTAAAGAAAGAGAAAGGCTTGTGATACAGCTTTATTATTATGAAGAATTAAATTTAAAAGAAATTGCAGAGATTTTAGAGATTAGCGAGTCAAGAATTTCACAAATTCATAAGCGTTTGCTTAAGAAGATTAGAGAAAGGCTAGTTTAATGGCTGAAATACTTTCCCAAGAAGAAATTGATGCTCTTTTAGAAGTCGTTGATGATGATAGCGATGATGGTGCTGCTTCTTCAAAATTAGAAGAAATAGAAGATAAAAGAGATATTGTAGTATATGATTTTAAGCGTCCAAATAGGGTTTCAAAAGAACAACTTCGTTCTATTAAAGGAATTCATGATAAATTAGCTAGAAATCTTGCTTCGCAAATTTCATCTATGATGAGAAGTATAGTTGAGATTAAACTACACTCAGTTGATCAAATGACTTATGGTGAATTTTTGATGTCTTTACCTTCACCGACAAGCTTTAATGTTTTTTCTATTAAGCCTTTAGATGGAAATTGTGTTTTAGAGATTAATCCAAGTATTGCTTTCCCTATGATAGATAGGCTTTTGGGTGGTCAGGGTGAAAGTTTTGACACCTTAAGAGAGCTTACAGAAATAGAACTTAACTTGCTTGATTCTATTTTGCGTATTATTATGCAAAGGCTTAAAGAAAGTTGGATGAATGTTACGGAAATTTATCCAAGTGTTGAAGCAAAAGAATCAAGTCCAAATGTTGTGCAAATTGTTTCTCAAAATGAGATTGTTATCATGGTGGTAATGGAGATTATCATAGGAAATTCAAGTGGTATGGTAAATATATGCTATCCAGTTGTGCATTTGGAAAGTATTTTGAGCCGTTTAGCAAATCGTGATATTATGATGGGTGAAACTTCGGCTAAAAAGTCAAGAAACAAAGAACTTAAAACTTTGATCGGTCGTGCTGAAGTGATTTATGAAGCTATGCTTGGTAAAACTTTTATCAATGTAAATGAATTTTTAGATTTAAAACAAGGAGATATTTTAAAACTTGATAGAAGTGCAGATGATAAAGCTATAGTAGCCATAGATAAAAAAGAAGTATTTTTAGCTCAAGTAGGACTTCATAGATTTAGAAAGTCGATTAAAATCTTAGAACTTATTAAAACTGATAAAGATGAGATTAAAGAAATGCTTGAAAAATATGAAGATGAAAGAAGAGCAAAGGCAAATTCTTATGATGAAAATGAAGAGTTAGAAGAGGAAGAAGATGATCAATGATTTTTTAGGCATATTTGTCAACGAGTGCATAAGCACAATAGAAGGCTTAACAGGGAAAAGTGCTGAATTTAGCGAGTATTATGAGTATGATGTAAATTCTCAAGATTCTATGACTCCGCCATTAGTTAGTGCTACTTTTAGTGTCAATAATGAGATGAAAATCAAAATCTTAGCAAGTGCGGTTTTAATGAGTGCAATTGGTGAGTGGATGATGGGAGAAGAAGAAATCTCTAAAAATAGTGAGCTAAATGAAGATGAAATGGACGCGGCTAAAGAAGCTATACAAAATATCATTTCAGCATTTTCTACAACCTTAGGTGCACAAAAAGAAATTCCAAAAATGGAATTTAGTTTAGAAAATTGTGAATTTGTTGCAGATAGTCTAGAACTTGGCGGCTTTCATAAAATATATTTATATAATGTAAAAATAGCTGATTTAGAAGAGAAAATTTCCTTAGTATTTGATGAGAAAATTTATAAAGTTTTAACTAAAACTGATTTAGAAGAAATTGTTACAACTCATGAAGAGCATACTCAAGACCATAAAACCTTAGCAAGCGTTGAAGAGTTAAGAAATATCGGCTTGATTATGGATGTGCGTTTGCCTATAAGAGTGCGTATTGGTAGTAAAAAAATGCTTTTAAAGGATGTTTTAACTATGGACATAGGTTCAGTTATCGAGCTTGATCAATTAGCTAATGATCCTTTAGAAATTTTAATAGGTGATAAAAAGATTGCCTATGGGGAAGTAGTTATCGTAGATGGAAATTTTGGAGTACAAATTACTGAGATTGGCTCTAAAAAAGAAAGATTAGAGCAATTAAGATGAAAAATTAGTTCTCTAATCAAAAAACAATAAAAATCAATATAAGCTAAAAGGCTTAAAATCAAAATGCAAAGATTTTGGAGTATTTAGCTTGAAAGGTTTTAACTCTTTTTAGGAGCAACAATTAAAGCATAACCACCTTTATTATATCTATCCCAAATGCTAAAAAATTGACTTTTAGAGCCTATATATTCTCCATGGCTTGGATCAAGCACTTGTAAATAATTCCCCTTGTGATTAATAATTACCACAAAATGTGGGAAGCGTGGGTCATCTTCAATTTTTACAAGCATTGGAATATTTACAAGCTTGTCTCTAAGCTATCCCTATTGATTTGGTATGAATTGCTTTCATAACCTAGCTTTTTAACTGCATCGTTTAAATCTGCAAAGCTTACCATATCCGTATAAAGCTTTTGTCCGTTCTTGGTTTGTAAAAGTTTAAGCTCATCAAACTTTTTATCATCAAGTATATTGATTAAAGTTGCCAAAGATGAAGCCCCGCAAGATTGCTCGTAAGTTTTTTTATTACTCTTTCGTTTTTAATTTCTTGATAAGACTTGATTACCCATTCTACTTTTGCACTCAAAGCAAGAATGGATAAGAATAATAAAATTTTTAGAATTTTCTCCATAAGCTTATCCCAAATATACTATCAGGCGAAGCAGAACCCCCCCCCCACCTCCAAAAAAACTAGCATTACAGAAACTGCGGTATCTGAATTAATGCTATAAGTAGAACCTAGACTTAAAGTTGGAATAGAACGCACTTCAGAATTTTGATAACCATTGATTTTTTGCTCGGTTTGAAATCTTTGCTCTGCTCCTAAATCCAAAGTAATCTTAGGACTTAGTATGATAGATAAATCCCCACCCACATAAATACTATTTCCATACTCTATTTTAAGGGTTTTAAATTTTCTTGATTGATTATAACCAAAACCGGTATAAATGCTATATACAACAGGGTCGCTATATCCCCTTAAACTAGCTTGTAAGCTTTGTGATTTTAGATAAAAGTTTTTGGTTTGATTGATTGCTTTTTCTCTTTGAATGACTGCAGTTTGAAAGGTAATTTGTGGAATTAAATCTGCAATGCTATCTCCTGTATAAATAAAACCTAGCCATAAACATCAAAACATATTCTGTTTTTACTAGAATACTCATTTGTAAAAAAGTTTGTATATTCAGCTCTTGCATAACTTCCGCCCCCTGACACAAGTATATCGAACTTGGGTGTTAGGGTATAAATGAAAGTTTGAGTTAAAAACACTTGCTTTGTATCATTCCAAATTGTAGGATCTCCGCCTACAATGATGTTGGGATAAAGTGCATAAGAATTTGCATTTCCTGTACTAAGCAAAGAAAAGCTTGTGATACTTCTTAAGCCTATTTGCTTTTTAAATAAACTGTCTATACTTAGTTCATCACTAGCAAAAATACAACTAAGTAAAACCATAAATGTTAAGAAAATCTTTTTCATTGTTACCTTTCTAAATATTTTTAGATTTTTTCCATTAAAACAATAAATGTTTCAAATAACAAATTGATTTTAATATGTAATTTATGATATTCTTTAAAAAAGAGTAAAAATAGCTAAAAAAGGAAGTTATGTTAAAGAAGTTAGCAAGTTCTTTAATTTTAGGTTCTTTGTTAGTAAGTTCTGCTTTTGCTGGGGATTTTTTAGCTAAAGTTAGTAATGGTGCTTTAAGTGATAATTCTCAAGGCGTAAAAGTTCTAAATGTAGATGAAATGAAACAAGTTAAGGGTGGGTATTTAGTCGGTTTTAAATTTTTTAAAGATCGTCCAAATTTAATTTCAGAAGTTTATGCAATTGCAGATTTTTCAGAATACGAACTTAGCAATCTTAACAAGGGTCTATGTGGTGCAGGAGATGAAAAATGCTCAAACCCTAGTAGAGATAGATTAATTTCTTGGTTGCAAGCGAGTGCTAATTCTCCTGCTGAATATCGTCCTGTATATAAGGTAAAAAGACAAATAAAATACTCAAATTTAGGACAGCCTTATGTTTTATTTACTTATGGAGTCGGTGTTTATAATGTAAAGAATGGACAAATATATCAATATAAAATTCTAGTCCTATGTTAAATAATAATACAATCATGAGAGAAATTGCTTATAAATATCAAAATTCTATACAAGATGCCATGGGTGGTTGGAATCCAAGATTATTTTAATAAAATATCATAAAAAAAGGGTTTTCTATGGTAAATTTTGATACTCAATATACAAATATTAATTATCTAAGCAATAACACGAACAATAAAAAATCTGTGCTTAAAAACGATGATAATTATTTTAATTCCGTGATAAAAAAATTTAATTTCTCTGAAAAAACCAAAGAAGAACAAGGGTATAATGGATCTCCTGATGTAAAAGAAGTAGAAAACTCTTTATATAAAAGATATATGGAAGATAAACTAAGCAAGGATGAAATAAAAATACTTAATAAATTTGGCACAGACTATCTTACAGAAGGCGTAGATTTGTCCGCACTTCATAAACGAAAAGTTGATCTTTTAAAAACTCTTACAAGTATGAATGAATTTGAGAAAATATGGGGTGCTGAAAGGGCACAAAGAGAAAAACAATTTTTTAATGAACTTGGTAAGTCACTTACTCAAGAAGATATAGATAGGTTCTTAGCTAATAAAAACAATCAAAAAGAAGATAAAGAAAAACCCTTTAAACCTATACAAGCAGAAAGCAAAAACAAAGAAACTTATAAAGATGATAATACAAGAAATGATCTTGTAAAAAAACTATTAGAAGGTAAATTTAGTATAAGCGATGAGTTGAAAATTCTTTTTGGTGTTAAAATAGATGTAAAGATTTAAATAATAACGAATTTACTAAAATCTTTTCATAATTAAGTGTGTATAATATATAAAAGTGTGAATTTGAAAGTTTAGAAATTTAAAAAAATCTAATTTAATGCAGTTTGCAAAAGAAAATTATTTAAAAATTACATAAAAGATTATTATAAAAATTTAGCTAGAATGGAATTTATTTTAACTAAAGGTTATAAAATGAATGAAAAAATAATCCAAGATTTAGAAAAATTTGCTAACATGCCAAACCTAAAAAATGCTATAACTTTTTTTGGTTCTGCAAGATTAAAAGAAGACAATGAGTATTGTATTTTGACTTCAAAATTAGCCCAAAAGTTAGCAGATCTTGGTTATAGCATCATCAGTGGTGGTGGCGGTGGTATTATGCAAGCTGCTAATCATGGCGCTATGCAAAGTCAAACTTCGCACTTGAAATCTTTTGGATTTAATATACATTTACCATTTGAGCAAAAAGCAAATGACTTTTTAGAGTATAATATCACTTTTAAGAGCTTAGCCATTCGCAAAATGGCTCTTATCCAAAAGAGTCTAGCTTTTGTGATTTTCCCAGGCGGCTTTGGAACATTAGATGAATTTTTTGAAATTCTTACTCTTAAGCAACTTAGTTTTAAAAAAGATGTTCCTATTATTTTAGTTGGGCAAAAATTTTGGCAACCTCTTGATGAATTTATCAAAACTTCTTTACTAGAACTTGGAACTATATCTAAAAATGATGAGTTAAAGTATAGTATAAGTGATGATTTAGATGAAATTATAAGAATGATAAAGGAAAAAGATGAAAATTCTTGTTGCAATGAGTGGGGGTGTAGATAGCACTGTAACTGCTTATAAGTTAAAGCAAGCAGGACATGAGATTATAGGTTGTTATATGAAGCTTCATGGAAAAGCTAATTATCATGAAGAAAATATACAAAAAGTTGAAAAAGTTGCTAAATTTTTAGACATCAAATATCATATTTTAGATTTGCAAGAAGATTTTAAAAATCAAGTTTATATGCCTTTTGTTAATACCTACAAAGAAGGAAAGACGCCAAATCCTTGTGCTTTGTGTAATCGCTTTATTAAGCTTGGCAAGCTTTTAGAATTTGCTAAGAGTTTGGGTTGTGAGAAATTAGCCACAGGTCATTATGCAAGGATAGAAAATGGTTTGATTAAAATTGCAGTTGATGAGAGTAAGGATCAAAGTTATTTTTTAGCAAATGCAGAGAAAGAGGCTTTGGAATATTTGATTTTCCCTCTTGGAGAGATGAGAAAAGAAGATGTGAAAAAATTTGCTTCTACAATTGATGTTTTAAAATCTTTTGCAACACAAAAGGAAAGTTCTGAAATTTGTTTTGTGGAAGATACTTATGTGCAAGTTTTAGATCAGTTTATGGATACTAAAATTCCAGGTATTGTAAGAGATAGTAGCGGTAAAGAAGTAGGAAAACACGAAGGTTATATGCACTATACCATAGGTAAAAGAAGAGGTTTTGAGGTACGCGGGGCTCATGAGCCACATTTTGTGTTAAAAATTGATCCTAAAAAAAATGAAATCATAGTAGGTAAAAAAGAAGAACTTAAGATAAGTGAATTTAATCTTGATAATATTAATTTATTTGTTGATGCTAAAGAGCTAGATTGTGAAGTAAAAATACGCTATAGATCAAGATCGACCCCATGTAAAGTTTTGATTAATGAAGATAAAAGTGCAAAAATCATCTTACAAGAGCCTGTTTATGGGCTTGCTAGCGGACAAATGGCAGTATTTTACGATAAAGATTTGGTTCTTGCAAGCGGATTTATTAAATAAAAAAGCTAAAGGGTTGCACCCCTTTGGCGTTGTAGTGTTTATTCTAATAAATCTTTTAGTGGAATTTCTAAACTTTTAGAAATTTTATATAAGTGCTCTAAATTAAAATGTTTACCATATCGATTACACTCACAATTTGAATAAAATGCAACGGATTTTATACCTATATCTAAGGCTAACTCAAGCTGAGAAATTCCTTTTTTCTCTCTAAAATTTCTTATATTTGATGATACTTTTTTATAAAAATTTAAAATTTCTTCTTCGCTAGAATTGCTAAAGTCCTCTTCCATTTTTTATCCTATAGGATTAATATGAAATTAAACTTTACAAAGATATAATTTTTTTAAATATATCCTATAGGATAAATTAAAGAGGTAATAATATGATAAAGAAAATTATCAGTAATGGTAGAAAGAGAATTTTTGACACGATCAATACAAAAGAAGTGAAGATAAAATATCTTGAAAATAATGAAATTTGTATTACGCTAATAAATATAGAAGATAAGAAATTTAATAATTTTAGATTTAATTGTTTGGAAAATTTTAAAGATGATATTTATAAATTTCTTACAGAAGAAACACAAGAAAACTTAATGGAAATAAAAAATTCTATTGCTCAATTTAGTTATCAAGAAAATTTAATGTTAGGAGTTGGTCAATGAAAAAAATTATAATATTATGCATTTTAATAAGTGTTGTTTTTAGTTCTAATAATTATGATGCTAAAGAACAGAGGTATCAAGAAAAGTATCAACAATCCATACAAGGTTATGATAATCTTATGAATAATATAATAGATAGAATGACTACCGATGAAAATATAGGAATCTATTCTATGGGATTTGATAGTGCTTTTATTTGTGGTGTTATAAATCTTATACAAAGTGTGGCTAATATATTTTATTTTGGTGATGATCCTGATGGTTACAACTTAGAAGCGATTATAGGAAGAGATGATTATAGACCTTCTTATTATCTCGAATATGGATTTGGAACCGATTGGGATAGATTTTCTTTTGTGGGAGCATTAGAATACTTTGTATATCTGTTGCCAAAGATATTAGCTTATTTATTTGTGGCATATTTGATATACAGATTATTATTGAAATTACAGGTTAAAGATAATGTTTAATATCTAAATTCTAAAATTTTTATAAGAAATATATCTTTTAATAAAAGATATATTTCAATTGTATTTTATTAGTTTAAAAATATCTCCATAATGCTTATATCAAACCATAAAAGATCAAATTTAAGTAAAATTCCATAAATTACTGCACTAAATAATCCTGCGAAAATTCCTGCTAAAACATCATCTAGCATTACACCCAAACCACCTTTTGTTTTTTTGTCAATTTTACCTATGATAGAAGGTTTTGTGATATCAAAAAATCTAAATAAAACAAAAGAAAGCAAAAAAGTAAAAACACTCTGTCCGCAAATTGCCAAGGCTAAAAATACCCCAACAACTTCATCTATTACAATATGCTTATCATCGTGTATGCCTGTTTGTTTTTCATATTGATCGATGATTTTTATAGAGATTAAAAAAAGTAAAATTGCAAGTAAGATCAAAGTTCCTATACCCAAATACCTTAAAATAAAAAAAGCAGGGATTAGCGCTGCTATTGTACCAAAGGTTCCTGGAGCTTTATTCACACTACCTGAATAAAAAAAAGTTAAAAATAATTTTTGCATGATTACACCATATATGACATTTGATGAAGTTTTATAAGTTGCTCATAAAATTCTTTATCGCTTCGATACTCTAAAATACCATGTGTAGGGAAAAGATTACTATAGATATTTTGTTTATTATGAAAGCGATTTGGGAAAAGCTCAGATAAAATCAAAGCTGAAATTTCTCTTCTTATAAAAACTGCTGGTGGAATGATACCAAGTCTAAGTAAATTTTTTAAAGAATCACCATGGTATTTCATATGATGATGAGCTCCATGGGGACATGATTTGGTACTTACTACCATTTTACATTCATCACAAAATACAAATTCAGGAAGTATGGTAACTTCTATATTATAATCTTTTGCAAAATCATCAAGCACGGTAAAGGTTCTGTTTTGATTAAAATACATTCCAAGTCCTGCATGATTTTGTCCTACAAAAAGTTTATTGCAATCAAAACTTTTAGCCAAAGCACACTCAAGCACAGGGTTTAAATGCGAGGCAAAAATTTTGATATTATGTAAAGGTATAAGTAAAACCCTAGAAGATGGTAAGTAATTTTGCGCAAAAACATCAAAACAACGCTTTTTGAGTTTTAAGTTCAATCCGTTGTTTTCATAGGATTCTATAAGGAAAATAATCACTAAATCAGATTGTTCTATAGCCCATCTTAAAATTCTCTCATGTGCTCTATGAAAAGGATCAAAACTTGAAACAATGGCTGTGATATTAGAAGGATTTAATCTTTTTTTGATTTTTTCAAAATCTTCTTTAATGGCTTTGATATTATTGTGATAAATTTCAAATTCACCACTTATACAAATTTTTCCAAAATCTTGGATCAAGCAAGCATTAGGTCTAAAAATATCATTGCTATTTTTATCATTTTCAAATTTGCTTTCTAAAATGATATGTCCTATGGGTTTATCATTGCAAATAAAGTCTATTTTATCGCCAACTTTTGCATTTTCTAAAGCAGTATTATTTTCTTTTGTGCTTGCAGGTGCAAAGGTAAGAGTATAAGGAATTTTTTGTTTATGTATCATTCCTGTGGCTATAACTTCATCTCTTTCTTTTTGATTCATTAATTTTGTAAAAGAACCAAAAACTCCTTCTTTGATAAAACATAAAACTTCGTATTCTTCTTCTGAGATTGTAATACTATTTTTTCTTTGTAATGCCATATTTTTTCCTTTTTTCCCATAAAGATTTTCTAGAAATTCCTAATTTTTTTGACAAATCTGTATCAGGAAAGACATTTTGATAACTAATGATAATATGTTTAACATAATCATCAATAGTTAAAATTCCATTACTTTCGAAGTTTTTCTCATCCTCGCCCAGTTCTAAAATTTGAAAATCACTATGTTCAACATTTGTACTTGTATGTATAATAACAGCTTTTTTTAAAGCAAGGTTTAACACTTTTTCTTTGTCTGATGATTTTAGAGTTTGGAAATTTACAAGATAGTATAAACAATTATCTTTAAAGATTTTATCTAAATTTTGTTGATGTGAAAGATCTATATAAATATTTGCGACATTATGCTCATTGGTATAGTTAAATACAAAATGATCTGCAAAATTTTGATTATTAGTTTTTAAAATTAAAGGCAATTTGAATTTTTTATAATCAAAAGTTGGTAATTTGGCTGTCTCAAATTTATGTTTTAAATAAGACTGATAAGTATGATTTAAAATATTTATTTTCTTAAATTCTTGAAAATGTTTGATTTTTCGCGTTAATTCTTCTATCATAAAAGGCTTTTGTATATAATCACTCGCACCGGCTTTTAGTGGCGCTAAAACTGTATCTGAGCTTATATAAGATATAAGTAAAATAATAATTTTATGCTTAAAAATTTCTACAATATGTTCAAAATTAGCCATACTAGTAGAAAGCAAAATGATTTCATAATCATGATGAGCAAGCTCATTAACATTTGCAATAATATCACAATCATAACCTATAGAATTAAGTTTTGAACCTATGCTTTGGGCTAAATAAAATTCATTTTCTACTATTAAAACTTTCATAATTTCATCCAATCAAAATATTTTAAATTCGCACTTACTAAAACAGCAATTCCTTCTTTTCTTCCTACAAAACCTAAATGCTCTGTGGTGGTGGCTTTGATATTGATTTTATTTGGTGTTACTTTTAATATTTTGGCTATATTAAAAGCAATATCTTCTTTAAAATCTTTCATCTTGGGCGTTTGTGCAATGATTGTAATATCAGCGTTCACAAGCTCAAATCCATAATTTTGCACCAAAGTATAAGCATTTTGCAATAAAAGCATAGAATCTGCGTTTTTATATTGTATATCATTATCTGGAAAAAGTTCTCCAATATCTCCAAGTCCTGCTGCACCTAAAAGCGCATCAATTAGTGCATGAGCTAGCACATCTCCATCAGAATGAGCTTTCAAGCCCATATTTTCATGTACTTTTACTCCGCCTAAAAGTAAGGCTCTTTGCTCTCCAAATTCATGTACATCAAAGCCATTTCCATTAAAAATTTCCCAAGATGGTTTTGGTAAATTTAAGCTTTTTAAATCTTCTTTAAAGGTAATTTTTTTAGCTAATTCATCACCTTGTACATACCAAATCTTACCACCAATAGCTTGTATTGCTGTGCTATCATCGGTAAAATTTGCATTTTGCTCTAAAGCTTTTTTGAGCATACTTGTGCGCGAAAGTTGAGGGGTTTGTATGAGTTTTATTTTATCTCTGTCGATAACTTCTTGAGCATAAATTGCTGTATCGCTTACTTTTAAAACAGGTGTAATACAATCTGCTTTATCGTAATTTTCTATAATATTATTAAAAAGGTTTTTAGAGATCAAAACCCTTGCAACATCGCTAACTAAAACATATTCACTTTGTACTAAATTTAAAGCATTAAGTAATGATTGTGCTCTTGTATTACCGCCTTTAACAAAATGATACTCAGGTGCAAATCTTTTCATATAAGAAATATTACCAGAAGTAACAATTACTTGTTTAAAAGGGTAAAAAGAACTTAAATTTTTAGTTGCATAAAGCCATAATGGATGTTCACCTAGTCTTAAAAACTGCTTTTTTACTGGAGCATTAAATCTTGATGACTCCCCTGCTGATAGCATAACCAAGGAAATATCTAACATTTGTTACACCTTAATTTTTTATTAATGTTACGATATTATACACCATAAAAGCCAAAATTTATATTTAAGTTAGTAGAATTAATCATTTTAAACAACAAGGAGAAAAATTGAAGGAAAAAATCGAAGAAAGACTAAAACAAGTTATATATCCGGGATTTAAAAAAGATATAGTAAGTTTTGGTTTTGTAAAAAAGATTGATTTGAATGAAAAACAAGCTCATATTGTAGTCGAAATCGTTTCGGCTAATGCTCAAATTGCACAAGAACTTAGACTAAACATTGCAAATGTTTTAAAAGATTTAAATTTAGAGCTTAATTTAGAAATCATACAGCCAAAAATTCCTGAAGAAAAAAGCAATTCAAGAAGCGGTAAAAATATCGCTCCGCAAATTAAAAATTTTCTTATGATTTCAAGTGGAAAAGGTGGGGTAGGTAAAAGTACTACAACTTTAAATTTAGCGATTTCTTTGGCTAAAATGGGTAAAAGGGTAGGGCTTTTGGACGCAGATATTTATGGACCAAATATACCAAGAATGCTAGGTGAGAGTAAAAGCAAACCTGAAATTGTAGGTCAAAAAATTCGTCCTATTTTATCTCATGGAGTTTATATGATGAGTATGGGTGTGTTGATAGAAGAAGGTAAGGGTTTAATGTGGCGTGGCTCTATGATCATGAAAGCGATTGAACAACTTTTAGCTGATGTGCTTTGGCCTGAACTTGATGTATTATTGCTTGATATGCCTCCAGGAACAGGTGATGCACAAATTACCCTAGCTCAAAGCGTGCCAGTGAGTGCGGGTGTGTGTGTAAGTACTCCTCAAGTAGTGTCTTTAGATGATAGCAAAAGAGCGCTAGATATGTTTGAAAAATTGCACATTCCTGTTGCAGGTATTATAGAAAATATGAGTGGCTTTTTATGTCCTGATAATGGTAAAGAATATGATATCTTTGGTAAAGGCACCACAGAAGAAATGGCAAAAGCTTATAAGTGTGAAGTTTTAGCTCAAATTCCTATCGAAATGAGTGTAAGAGAAGGTGGAGATAGCGGTAAGCCTGTGAGTTTTTACATGCCTGAGAGTGTAAGTTCAAAAAGATATTTACAAGCTGCTGAAAAAATCTGGGAATTTATAGAAAAGGTTAATCAAGAAGGTAAAGTAGATAATTCAGCTATTCAACCTATAATGAATGGCAAAAGCGCGTGCTCGCAATAAGGAGGAAAATATGCCAATAGAAAGTAAAGAAGAATTTTTAAATTTAATCAAGCAAATCGAACAAAGGATTAATTATAAAAAGCCTAAAGCTTTTGCTATAGCAAGACTTGATCTAAGTCAAGTTGATCCTAGTAAAAAACTTCAAGCTAATTTTGGTGTGATTAATTTTGAGCAAAATTATGCCGCTGCAGCTGTTATGTTTGAAGCTTTTTTTAGAAGAGGGGTTGATGTTGATTTTAATGAAAGTGAGTTTGTGGCTACTTTGATTAAAGAAGATTTGGATTTTGCACTTGAATGCTTTGCGCCATTTTTACAAGAGCAAGGTCATAAAAATATAGAAGCAATCAAAGCAGCAAAGGAAAATTTTAGAGAAAATGCTTTTTCTTTTGTTTGTATTTTTGATGATGAAGCACCAAAAAGCTTAGAAAGTGTGTATTTAAAACTTTACTTGCTTTCTAATAAAAAAGTACCTTTAAGAAGTTTAAATTTAACAGGTGCTTTTGGGATTTTACCAAATGTTGCATGGAGTGATAATAAGCCTATTGATTTGGACTTTTTAAGAGAAAATGAGATTGATTTAAAAATGAGTGGAAGGTATCCAAGGATTGATTATGTAGATAAATTTCCAAGATTTTTAGCTCATGTTATTCCTGAGGATAATACTAGAATTTTAGAAAGTTCTAAAGTAAGAATGGGGGCGGTTTTAGCTGCAGGTACTACTATCATGCCAGGGGCTGCTTATGTGAATTTTAATGCAGGTACAACTGGAGCTTGTATGGTAGAAGGGCGTATTAGTTCATCAGCTGTTGTGGGCGAAGGTAGCGATGTAGGAGGCGGTGCTTCTATACTTGGTGTTTTAAGTGGTACAAGTGGTAATGCTATTAGTATTGGTAAAGCTTGTCTTTTGGGCGCAAATTCGGTTACAGGAATTCCTTTAGGGGATAATTGTATCGTTGATGCAGGCATTGCTGTTTTAGAAGGGACTAAATTTGTTTTAAAAAATAAAGAAGAACTTCAAAAAATCAATCCTGATTTTAAATTTGACAAAGATATATACAAAGGTTTAGAATTAGCAGGGCTAAATGGCTTGCATTTTAGACAAGACTCTCAAAGTGGAGTGATGATAGCAGCTTTAAACAAAAAAGCTGTAAAACTTAATGAAGATCTACATTAAATTCTTAGCCCTTATGGGTTAAGAATTTTAAAACTCACGTTGTAGATTTTAAATTAAACTATAGATATTGTAAAAATGATTTTTAGTATTTAGTTTTTTTAGTGAAAAATCCTACATAAAAGCTTGAGCTGAATACTTATCTAAATAATATTTTGTGATGATCATTTTTCAATGATATATTTTTGTTTAAAAATGCATTGAGTTGCTATAAACTATAATTATAAAATAGTACTTAAGCGAACTTGGAATTTTATAAGAGTAGTTTCTCTTGGGAAGTTAAATTTGTTTTTTGACTTAAAGCAATAAAGCTTTGTAAGTCAAAAAACATTATAAATTCTTACATAGAGCAAGTATTTTGGATAGTTGAATTAAGCATCCAAAGAACTTTTTCATATTTTGCGATATTTTCTTGAGCAAATGCTGCAGTTGTAGTATCGCTTGCTTTTTCAGCTTCTTCATTTAATTTTTTAAATTCAGCTAAAAGATATTTATAATCTTCTCTAATAAATTCTAAAACTTCTATAGGAGTAAAGCAATCTTTACCATTTTCTAGTTTTGGGCTTTTTGCATTTTCCATTAAAACTTTTTGGCAAGTAATAGCTTTTTCTCCAAGTTGTAAAACTCTTTCAGCGCAATCATCAAAAAGTTCTGCCATTTCTTCATAAGCTTTTTCTGTATATTCATGAATTGAAAAAAACTGTAAACCTTTTACATTCCAATGATAATTATGAAATTTAACCCATAAATGATGAGCATCTGCTTGTAATTGTAATAATTGTTTTGTTACTGACATGTTATCTCCTTTTTTTATTTTTAAAATTATAACATAAAATTCTTAAATAATAATTATTATTATCTAATAAATTTTAATGTTAATAATTATTATATTTTCATTATACTCTTTTTTTACAATAAAGCAAATTTATTTACTTAATATATTTTTGAGTATTAATTTTCCCACCTCTACGCCAGGTTGATCATAAGTGTTAATTCCAAGCATAATGCCACATGCAGAAGTAAATAACTCATAATAATACATCAAATACCCACAGTGATAAGCATCTAATTTCTCAAGTTCTATTACATCAACACTTAAATTTTCAGCAATTAATGCATGCATGGTTGCATCGCATTGCGCGTTTAAAAGATTATGTAAATTAACTTCATTAGTAAAATCACAATTTTGCAAATGATTAAAGCTTATATTCGGGATACTAGGAGATTTTTGACTATCTTTGATTTTTAAAAAAGTAACAGTTTTATCTTTGGGTCCATCCATGATAAGTTGTAAAAAGCTATGCTGATCTCTAGCACCAATTAAAGCAATAGGAGTTAAACCTATGCGTTTAAAGCCTTGTTTTTTACCTAGACTTTCAGCAATTAGTTGAATATACCATTCATTAAAACCTTTAAAAGCATCCCCATAAGAAAAAAGCACATTAATATGTGCACTTTTATGTGTGCAGTAATGATAAGCCTTTTGCAAAATTTGATCACATTTTTTCTCAAAAAAATCCACATAACAAGCTTTTGCACCTTCTAATAAGGCTTTAGTATCATAGCCACAAAAGCTCAAAGGAACAATACCAATAGCAGATAAAACACTAAATCTACCACCGACATTTTTAGGTATAAAAAAGCATTTTATGTTTAATTCTTCTCCTAGTTTGTGAAGTTTTGACTCAAAATCAGTAATAAACACAAAATTTTTGTGTAAATTTTCATTTTTAAAATCAAAATGAGCAATGATGAGTTTAAATAAAGAAATCACTTCTATAGTTGTACCTGATTTGCTTGCTATGATGAAAAGTGTTTTTTTGGGATTTATTTTTTGCATAGTTTGGGTAAAAGTATGTGAGGAAGTATTATCTATGATGAAAAGTTTTTTTTCTTCTACTTGATCAAATAAAAGCTCTTTTAAAGCTTTAACCCCACAACTTGATCCACCCATGCCCACTAAAACGATATTTTCTATATGAGTTTTAGTTGCGATAAATTCTTTACTTTCTTTGATTAAATCAAAGCTTGTATCTACTAAGTGATAATACCCTATATCGCCACTTTCTAACTCATCATTCATTCTATTTGCATAAGCGGTAATTTTTTTAAAATCTTGGGTTTTAAAAAATAAAGTATTATTTAGCATTTTTACTTTTCTCATAAAAATAATTTGTCGCCTCAACAAAGCCTTCTACGCTTCCACAATCAAACCTTTTTCCTTTAAATTTATAAGCTAAAACCATATTATTAGTTGCTTGTGAAAGTAATGCATCAGTTAGTTGAATTTCTCCGTTTTTACCTGCTTTAGTATTTTCTAAAATACCAAAAATATCAGGCGTTAGAATGTATCTTCCTATGATAGCTAAGTTGCTTGGAGCATCTTTTGGATCAGGTTTTTCTACCATAGAATTTACCATGATCAAATCCTCTTCCACAGCATTTCCTGCTATAACCCCATAGTTTGAAACTTGATCAGCTTCAACTTCCATCACAGCTATAACAGAGCAGCGGTATTTTTCATAAATTTTTACCATTTGAGCTAAGACATTTATCCCATCTTCATTTACACATAAATCATCTGCTAAAATAACTCCAAAAGCTTCATCTTGCACTAAAGGCTTTGCTTTTAAAACCGCATCTCCTAAGCCTTTCATTTCATTTTGTCTTGTAAAAGTAAAAGTGCAGCGATCTATGAGTGTTCTTATTTCACTTAAAAGATATTCTTTTTTAGTACCTGCGATTTGGTGTTCAAGTTCATAAGAAATATCAAAATAATCCTCCAAAGCCCTTTTTCCACGCCCTGTAACAAAGCCCATGGTTTCCATACCAGCTTCTAAAGCCTCATCTACACCATAATGAATTAAAGGCTTAGTTAGTATAGGTAGCATTTCTTTAGGTAGGGTTTTTGTAGCAGGTAAAAATCTAGTACCATAACCTGCTGCAGGAAAAATACAAGTTTGAAGCATAGTTTATCCTTAAATTTTTATAAGTTGTTTTGATTATAATTTTATTTAAATATTATAACTAATTTAAGGAAAAAATGAAAACTATTGATCAAATTTATCAAGCAAAAATAGAAATCAAAAAATCAACTTTTTTGTCGTTTTTATGTCCTTTTGAAGAGTTTCAAACTTTAATGCAAAAGCTAAGAAATGAGCATTTAAAAGCCGTGCATTTTGTATATGCTTATAGGTATTTAAATGAATTTGATCAAATCATAGAAGATAAAAGTGATGATGGTGAGCCAAAAGGAACTTCTGCTATGCCTTGTTTGAATGTCTTAAGAGGGGCTTTGCTTGTTAATTGTGCGGTGATTGTGGTGCGTTATTTTGGAGGGATTAAACTTGGTACAGGTGGTCTTGTAAGAGCTTATAGTGAAGCTACAAATGAAGCTATTTTAAATGCGATACTTTTAGAATTTGAAGCTAAAAATATTTTAAGTTTAAACATTCCTTTTTATCTTTATGCAAGATTTGAGCATTTTTTAAATAAAAATAACATTTCTTATGAAAAAAAATTTCAAGAAAATGTTGAATTGATTTTAAGTGTTAATACAAAAGAAGAAGAGGAATTTAAAAAATTTGCAAAAGAGTTTGAATTTAGTGGACTTATTTGGAAGTAAGCGTTTGCTTACTTCATTTTCATAAAGAATTTAAAAGATCTTTTACCATATCTTTTTGTGGCTCTTGTTTTTCTTCTATATTAGCTTGCATAGGAGTTTCGTTTTGTCCTCTAAAACGATAATTATAAATATTTGACATATTTGAGCTAAAAATTCCTGTGCTAAATTGATCTTGACTCATGGCTTTTGAAAAAAGCTCATCAAGTTTTATACTTTGCTCGTTTAAATTTTCGCTATTGTTTTGACTAAGTAAAGACATAAAGTCTTCATTAGCTCCTTGAGTGCTTTTATAGGCACTACTTTGACCATATCCATACTCTTTAACCGATAAATTATCATGGTTAACTTGCATGTTTTCTCCTTTCAAAATATTACAAGGAAAAAACAAGCAAAAATCATTCCTTAATCACCATGAGTTGGGTAGTATTCAGCTTCTATTTCATTGTTTTTGATAAACTCTTCTCTAGCTTTGTTACAGCGCTCATCTCTTAGTTTTCTATAAGCATTTCTACTTTCTAATTCTTGAGAAGTTAAAGGGCGATCTTCTAAAAATGAAATGTGAAAATAAGTATCATCTTCTTTGCTGAATTTTTCATAAAATTCAACATAGTCAAAATAATCTTTTTCACTTTGAAAATCAATACTTTCTTCTACATAAATAGTTGGGCCAAAACCTCTGTGATTTTGAGTAAAATGTCCAAAACCAGCTGCATATTTTATCTTAAACGAATTCATTCTAAACCTCCTAAAAATTCGTCATAACTTCCTTTAAAGTCTGTTAATTTCCCATCTTCTAAAAACCATATACGATTAGCAAAAGCACTAATTAGCTCTCTATCGTGGCTTATGCATATCACACAACCTTTGAAATTATACAAGGCTTCACCTAATGCAATGATACTTTCAAGATCTAAATGATTATCCGGTTCATCTAAAAGCAAGAAATTTCCGCGTTCTAACATTAATCTTGAAAGCATTAAGCGGTGTTTTTCACCTCCACTTAAGCTAGAAGCCATTTTTTCTTGATCACTTCCACTAAAGAGCATTCTACCAAGACATTTGCGAATTTCATCTAAATCTTTGAATTTTTCACTCATTAACCATTCATAAAGTTTCAAATTTTCATTGATTAAATTTGTCGTATCTTGTGAAAAATATCCCATTTCTATGGTAGCACCAAGGTGGATGTGGCCACTATCAGGTTCTAATTTTGATGCAATGATTTTGGCTAAAGTGCTTTTTCCAACACCATTTGCTCCGATTAAGGCTATTTTATCACCTTTTTCTAATTTTAATTCTAAATTCTCAAATAAAGTTTTATCATAAGCTTTGCTAATACCTTTTAATTCTAAAACTTCATTTCCTATTTCTCTATTTGTTCTAAAAACTATACTAGGATCACGCCTACTTGAAGTTTTAATCTCTTCAAGCTCAAGTTTTTCTAAAGCTTTAGCTCTACTTGTAGCTTGTTTGGCTTTTGAAGCATTAGCGCTAAAACGGCGTATGAAATTTTCTAATTCTTCTCTTTCTTTTAAAGTTTTATCGCGTTTGAGTTCAGCTTGTTTAGCAAGTAAGGTTGAAGCCATATACCAATCATCATAATTTCCAGCAAAATCGCGTATTTGTTTAAAATCCACATCTAAAATTCTTGTACAAACTTTATTTAGAAAATGTCTATCATGGCTAATTACTACTAAAGTTCCCTCATGTCTTAAAAGTTCATTTTCAAGCCAAGAAATAGCTTCTAAGTCAAGGTTGTTTGTAGGTTCATCTAAAAATAATACATCAGCACCTAAAAATAATACTTGAGCTAATAAAACTTTAAATTTATCCGCACTTTGTAAAGTACTCATGAGAGCATTAAAATCTTTAATATTTAAAGAGCTAAGAATTTTTTCACATCTAAGCTCGCAATCATAGTTTGGATCTTCTTCTGCTGTTATGATTTCAAGCTCGCTTAATCTATCATTAATTTCATCGGTAAATTCTTCACTCATATAAAGTTTTTCTTTTTCTTTTAGTGCATCATATAATCTTTTATTTGCACACATTACCGCATCTTTGATAGTGTAGTTTTCAAAAGCAAATTGATCTTGTCCCAGTACTGCGATTTTTAAATTTGGATCTATGCAAATTTCTCCACTGCTTGATTCTATTTCACCTGAGAGAATTTTTAAAAAGGTTGATTTTCCTGCGCCATTTGCACCTATAAGTCCATATCTTTCACCACGGTTTAATTTTAAATTTACATCTTCAAATAAAAGTTGATTTGCAAAACGCATAGTGAGATTTTTTATTTCTACCATAATTTTCCTTAGAATTTTTACTTATAAAAATTTTTAAGAAATTGTAACAAAAAAAGACTTGAAATTAATTGAGTATAAATTTTGCTTGGCAATAAAATAAAATTTCATTGCCAAAATAAACTAATAATCCAAAAGTTCTACAAAAACTTGTTTTTTATCATCGCTAAATTGAGCACTATATGAAATTTGTACTTCATGCTCTCCCCCATCAAATATAATTCCTTTTAAAGTGCCTCTTGCATAATTTTCTCTCATATCATCTGGCATTTGTGGGTAAGTTAATTTCAAACTAGCTCTACAAAAACTTGTTTTTTTATCATTACTATCTTGAGTTATAAAACTACTAAAAGAAGTATAACCTACTTCATTAGCATAATCTTTTAAGTCAAATATAGGTTTTAAATGAGCTCTTAAAATTCCAATGGTATCGGTAGATAATATAGCCTCTAAATCCCTTATATCCATGCCATTTAAGCTTATTTTTAAGGCCTTTAAAGACTGCTCACTTAGTCCATACTCAATATAAACCCACTCATCATCTAAAATACTTTTTAATGTAAGCTGAACAACCTCATCATCGCATTTTGGCTTATTATTAAAACATCCTGTAAATAACAAAACCATTATGAAACTTAATAAAATATTTTTCATTGCTTATTCGGTTATTATTTTAATAAACTTGATAATTTCACTATTATTAGCCCCATCTTGACTTAAAAGATTTTTTAATAAATCTAAGCTAAGCTGTGGCGGAAATATAAGATAAGAATTTTTAGGAAAATCATTTGATTTTAAACCTATGCAAAATTTTTCATCTTTATTTGTATATGTTTTTCCAGCGACAATTTTAAAAGTATTTTTCTCATAAATCAAAGTGGGTTCTGTTTCAAAAGGTGCGTGTTTTTCATTCATTTTATCTCCTTAAATAAGTAAAAATTGAGAATATTTTCTTCCACAAATATACTAAGATTTTATATCGTCTATAATTAAGTTAATTTTTTCAAGATTTTGATTTCTAAGCAATACGCCAACTATAAACAAATCTATAAACCAAATACCAAAATTACCATAATTGATTATATTTGAAGTAGCTATCCAAAATGAATCATATGAGGAATCAGCAATAAAGCCAATTATCATAGCAAGCAAAGTTAAAACTAATCTAAAAATTCCCCATCCAATTTGACCTATATAAAATCTTGCAACACCAAAGCCACCTAATAAAAAATTATAAACCCAAAAGACTAGAGTTGGGTTTTTGAGCTTGGTGTATTGAAGTCTTGTATATACTTTATCCAACTTATCAGAACTTAAAGTTTCAAGTTTCTTTTTTAAATCTTCATTTGACATAATAGGATCAGAATATTTATATCCTCGACTTATTCTTTTTCTAAAAGACCCATATTCTTTTGGTAATTTATTTTTTATTGATAAAAATAAACTCGTAGCATCCATTCTTTCACTCCTTAACTTAAGATAACTTGAATTATTCCACAATTTAGCTTAATTAATATTGAAATAATCAATATTAATTAAATAAAACATAGAATATTTCAATTGTTTTTAATAAAGAATTTTTAATGTAAAATCAGCCCATAAGTATTTAAAAATTTAGGGTAGCTTATGGCAAAAAAGAGCAAACGCGATATGGCATATGAATTAGATATTGATGTTAGCACTTTGTATAATTGGAGAAAATACAAACCTAATTTATATCGCATCGTTATGCTTGGCTTTAAATTTGATGAACTTTTGGAAAAAAATAAAAAAAATTATGAAGAGCTACTTGAGATAAATCAAACCATACAAGATGAAATTGCAAAATTTAAATAAAAACAATTTAATGATTTTAATATATTTATTAGCTTTTTAATTTCATAAAGTTTTATTTTAAAAGTTTTTTCGTGTTATCATTTGTTGCTTTGAAATTTAACTATCTAAGATAAATTACATTATTTTTTACTAAGCATATTTCAGGCATATTTATTTTAATTTCTATTTTTATTTTACTTATAATATGTATTAAAAAAATAATTCAAAATTGTTGTATAATTTTTAAAATTATTTTTAAATTAAGGTTATTTGATTGAGTTTAGTTTTATTATCTTTTTTACCTTCTTTTAGTTTTGTTTTGGAATTTTTAGCTTTATTTTTAGCTTATTTTTTTAAGCAAAATAAGATTTTTTTCTTGCTTTTGTTGATTTTATGTGCTAGGGCTTTATCTTTAGTGGCAAGTGAATATCAAGCGCATTTGTTTATCTCGGTATTTTTACCTTTTTCTTTTGTGCTTTTTGTGTTTTTGCAAGATAGTAAGCTTGTTTTTGAAAGAATTAATTTTATTAAATTTGCGTATTTAGCCTTTATGGGTTTTGTAGCGTTAATACTTAGCACAAGTACTAATTTTAATGCAAGCATTACAAGTGAAATTTTTGGCCTTTCAACGCAATTTTTTAAGCCTATTAGTGAGTTAAGCTTTTGTGTGTTTTGGGTAGGAATGATATTTTTATTATTTTCATATTTTAAAAATAATGATTTTCATTTTTTGCTAGCTTATATGGGCTTGAGCGTGCAATTTTTATTTTACAATAGTGTTGATTTGGGTTATTATGAATTTGCTTCTTTGGTGTTGATAGGATTTTTAGTGTATAAAGCTTATAAAATAGCCTTTTTTGACACTTTAACCAATTTGCCAAATTTAAAGGCCTTAAGAAGATATGCCCAAGGACTTGAAAATTTTCATTTAGCCTTGATTGAAGTAAAAAATATCAATGAAATTTATCATCAAAAAGACTCAAAAATGGGCGAGTTTATAATGCATGAATTTGCTAGGATTTTAAAAAAAGCTTTACATGCTAGGGTTTTTAAAGATGATAAGGATTATTTTATTATTGTATTTGAAAATGAAAATATAGCCTTTGTGCAAAGCAAGCTTCAAATGCTTGAAAATTTTATGCAAAAATATTGTTTTGAATTTAAAGAACAAAATGTAAAGTTAGAAATTAAACTTTGTTTATCAAGTAAAAATGAAAACATAGAAGAAAGTTTAAAACAAGCAAAATTAGAACTTAGAAGACAAAAGGATTAAAATGTTAGATTTGATTTTTAGAGAGTATGATATAAGAGGGCTTTACCCAAGTGAGTTAAATGAAAAAAGTGTAAAAGCTATAGGCTATGCTTTGGGTTTAGAAATGAAATCAAGGGGTTGTGAGAAAGTAAGCGTAGGCTATGATGCAAGATATAGCGCAAATGAACTTTTTAACTATTTAATCAGCGGTTTAAATAAAGCTAATATGCAAGTTTTCAATATAGGCTTAGCACCAACTCCTATGGGGTATTTTAGTCTATTTTTTGATGAAATTTTTGATGCAAATATCATGATAACAGGTTCGCATAATCCAAAAGAATACAATGGCTTTAAAATAACGATTAATAAAGAAAGTTTTTTTGGTGCTGATTTGAAAAAGCTTTCTTTAAAAGTGCAAGAGTATTTAGAACTTGAAATCAATGATGATTTAAGATATGAAAATTATGATATTAAAAGCTTATATATAGACTTTTTAGTTAAACATTTTTCACATCTTAAGGGCTATAAAGAAAAAATCATTATTGATTGTGCAAATGGAGCTACTGGAGTGATTATAAAGCCTTTGGTGGAAAAATTAAATCTTAATGCACAAATTTTATTTGAAAATCCTGATGGAAATTTCCCAAATCACGCGCCCGATCCAACAGAGCTTGAAAATTTACACGCATTGCAAGTTGCGCTAAAAGAAAATGAAAATGCAAAAATGGGCTTTGCTTTTGACGGAGATGGGGATCGTTTAGTAGTAGCAAGTAAAGACTATGTATTTAAGGGCGATGAGCTTTGCTATTTATTTGCTAAAAATATAAAAAATCCTAGAGTTTTAGGTGAAGTAAAATGCTCTAAAAACCTTTTTGATGAGGTAGCTAAATTTGGTTTTATCATGATGGGTAAGACTGGACATTCTAATATTAAAAAAATGATGAAAGAGCAAAATATCGACATAGCGGCAGAGCTTAGTGGGCATATTTTCTTTAAAGATAGATATTTTGGTTATGATGATGGAATTTATGCATTTTTAAGAACTTTAGAGCTTTTAGCAAATGGTTTTGATATAGAAAAATTAGTTAAAGAATTACCAAAACTTTATGCAAGTGAAGAGATTAAGCTTAAGGTTAGTGAAGAAAATAAATTTCAAATCATAGAAAAATTTAAAGAAAAAATAAAAGCAAATGCTTTTGAAAATGTGCTTGATTGTAATGAAATTGACGGAGTTAGAATTACCTTTAAAGAAGGCTGGGCGCTTTTGCGTGCTTCTAATACAAGTCCATATCTTATCATGCGTGCTGAAGCTACAAGTGCTGAATTTAAAGACTTTTTAGAAACAAGAGTAAAAGAACTTTTTGAAGAAATCATAAAAGAGCTTGCATAAGTTCTTTTACATCAATATTTTTTGTGTATAAATATGCTCTTAAGAGTTTAGGGATTTTTGCTTTTCTATAAATTTCTTTAAATTCTTTTGACATTTTCTCACAACTTACAAAAGGAAAAATCAAAACTTTTTCTTGTATGTAAACAATGCCTATTTTATGCGAAATTACTCCATCGCCTTTTAAAGCTTCTTGTCTTTGTTTAGCACTTAAAAGTATTCCAAGTTTTTTAAAGCATTTTGCGATTAAACTTTCATCTTTATGAGTAATGTAAATATTTTTAAATTCACAAATATTTTCTTCTTTTAAGTCTTTTTCTAGGTATTTAAAGCTCTTTTTTACTCCATTTGGATAAAGCTTTAAAAACTCATTGGCAAAATTTTTGCGTATGAAATTTCTAAAATATTTTTCATCATCATTACTCTCATCATGAAAATAAGCGATATTGTTGTCTTTTAGGTAGTTTGAAATTTCTTCTTTTGGAATTTCAAGCAAGGGTCTTATGATAGTAAAATATTTTCTTTTTTCAATATCTTTAAAACCAAGTAATTCTCTAAGTCCTGCGCCTTTGGAAAATTGCATTAAAAACCATTCTAGTTTATCATTTAAATGATGAGCTAGTAAAAGATTATCATAAGAGTGATTTTTGCAAAGTTCTTCAAAAAATTCATAACGCAAAGCTCTTGCATGGGCTTCGAAATTTTTTGTTATCTTGGGTGCGGTTTTGATGTAAATTTTTTTATGAAAACGCTTGGCTAATTCTTTAGCACTTTGCTCTTCTTTATCGCTATTTTTGCGAGTTTTGTAGTTTATAAAAGCAAGATCAAAATCTATATTTTTTTCTAAAAGCATGAAAAATAAAGCGCTAGAATCACTCCCGTGAGAAAATGCTAAAAGATTTTTCCCTTGCTTTAAATGATTTAAATATTTACTATCAATCATCAAACTTTCTTAAGGCTTTTGCAATGAGTTTTTTATCTAAGCTCTGTGTGATTTCACACTCATAAAGCTCGCCCATTTCTAAATTTCCACAATCACTTTCATTGATGAGAATTTCTCCATCAATATTTCTATCCCAACGCAAATCTTTTGCACCGATGAAAAATTCTCCTTCAGAGCTTTGACCTTCACAAAATGCTAAGGTTTTTTTACCAACTTGTTGATTAAAGCTTTTTTCTATGCAATCATCAACAATTTTTTCTATCACTTTTAATCTTGCATTGATGATTTTACTAGGAATTTGTTCCATTTCAAAAGCTGCGGTATCTTCTTCTTTAGAATAAGCAAAAACACTAATTCTATCAAAACCAAATTCTTTTATAAAAGCGCATAATTCTTCAAAGTCCTCATCACTTTCTCCAGGGTGTCCTACTATAAAACCTGTGCGTAAAAATGAATTTGGGGCTTGTTTCATTAAATTTAAAAGTTCGATTAATTTAGCTTTGTTAGCTCCGCGTTTCATGATTTTAAGCATATTGTCACTGATGTGTTGTAAAGGCATATCAAAATAATTTACAAAAACTTTTGACTGAATGATTTTTTCTATCACTTCTTTACTAATGCTTGTTGGATATAGATATAAAATTCTAGCAGCCTTTAAACCTTGGATATTTTCTATAGCTTCAATAAGCTTTAAAAGTCCATCTTTTTGACCTTGATCAAACAAATACGAACTTGTATCTTGAGCGATAAAAGAAAAGTCTTTATAGCCTTTTTTAACAAGTTCTTTTACTTCATTTATAATACTTTCTAAGCTTCTTGATTTAAGTTTGCCTTTAAAACTTGGTATAGCGCAAAATGAACATTTTTGATTACACCCTTCAGCTATTTTGATAAAAGCATGATAGTTTGATCCTGTGATTACACGATTGGTATTTTTATCTTGCAAGTAAGTAGAATTTGAAAAAAGATTAGTTTTTTTAAGTATCATTTCATCAATTTTTTCATAATCTCCCACACCGGTAAAAAGATCAACTTCAGGTAGTTCTTTCATTAATTCCTCGCGGTAGCGTTGCATTAAACATCCTGTTACAACTAACAATGAATCTTTTTTTCTTTGCTCGTGTAAGTCTAAAATCGCATTTATGCTTTCTTTTTTAGCACTATCTATAAAGCCACAGGTATTTACAATCAAAACATCAGCTAAGCTTGGCTCATCACAAATTTCATAATCACTTAATCTTCCAAGCATGATTTCACTATCGACTAAATTTTTATTACAACCTAAAGACATTAAAAAAAGTTTTGGCATATTTCTCACTTTAAATGTTTTATTTTTTTGCTAAAATTATAAGATTAAATTATATCAAAATTAGAAAGAAAATTTTTATGGATAATTACGAATACAGCGAACTTTTAAAAAAATTAAAAAACAAAGTTGGAAATATCGCTTCTATTATTAAGCCTGAAGAGATAAAAGCAAGATTAAAAGAAATAGAAAATTTAGAAAATTCCCCTTCTTTTTGGAGTGATGTAAAACAAGCAGGCATTATAGGTAAAGAAAAAACTAAAATTTCAAATTTACTTAAAAATTATGAAAATGCAAATAATGCTTTAAATGATGCAAGTGAGCTTTTTGATCTTGCTAATAGTGAAAATGATTTAGACACCATAGAAGCTTTATTTGAAGATGCAAATAAGCTAGAAGATCTTATTGTAAATCTTGAAATTTCTATGCTTTTAAGTGGGGAAAATGATGGTAAAAATGCCATAGTTTCTATTCACCCAGGAGCAGGTGGAACGGAGAGTAATGACTGGGCTAGCATGCTTTATAGGATGTATTTGAGATTTTGTGAAAGAGAAGGTTTTAAAGTGGAAACACTTGACTTTCAAGAAGGCGAAGAAGCAGGGCTTAAAGATGTTAGCTTTTTAGTAAAAGGTGAAAATGCTTATGGGTATTTAAAAGCTGAAAATGGCATTCATCGTTTAGTAAGAACTTCTCCATTTGATAGTGCAGGGCGTCGCCATACGAGTTTTTCTAGTGTGATGGTTTCACCTGAACTTGATGATGATATAGAAATAGAAATTGAAGAAAAAGATATAAGGATTGATTATTATAGAGCAAGCGGAGCGGGTGGACAGCATGTTAATAAAACTGAATCAGCAGTGCGCATAACTCATATGCCAAGTGGTATAGTAGTGCAATGTCAAAACGATAGAAGCCAACACAAAAACAAAGCAACTGCTTTTAAAATGCTAAAATCACGCCTTTATGAGCTTGAGCTTATGAAACAACAAGATGAAGCAAATTCAAGCGAAAAAAGTGAGATAGGCTGGGGTCATCAAATCCGCTCTTATGTACTTTTTCCTTATCAACAGGTCAAAGACACGCGTTCAAATGAAGCTTTTTCACAGGTTGATAATATCTTAGATGGGGATATTAAAAAAATCATAGAAGGTGTTTTAATAGCGCAAAAAGCACAAGATTAATACTACAAAAGGATATTAAATGGAAAAAATTCTAGTTTGTGTAGATGTTTTAGAGCCTTGTAGGGAAAGTTTGCATTATGGGGTGTATTTAGCTAAAAAGCTAGATTTACCTTTAATGTTTTTATATACCATAGAACCAAATTTTACTAATGCTGAATTAGCTTGTAGTTTTGGCATAGGCGCTAGTGGGTGTGTGATTGAAGATTTAGTAGAAGAGCAAAGTCAAAAAAATGAAAATCTTTGCAAAAAAGGGCAAAGAATTTTAGAAGAATTTTGTGCTTATGCAAAAGAACAAGGTGTAAAAGAATGCTTTAGTGTGCAAAGAGATGGAGATTTAGAAGAAGTTTTAAAAGAATACAATGGTCAAATAAGATTAGCCATAGCAGGTTTAAAAGGCGGAGGTAAAAAAAATAAAATAGGCATTCATACAGAAGAACTAGTAAGAGCTTTAAATGTGCCTATTTTGCTTGTAAATTCTACTTTTAAAGAGATTAAAAGTGTAATGATGGCTTATGATGGGAGTAATTTAGCTAAAAAGGCTATAGAACAAGCCATTAAAAGACCTATTTTTAAAGAAGCAAAGCGTTATGTAGTAAATGTTTCTAAAGATGAAAAATCTTCTTGTGAGTTATTAGCTCAAGTAAGTCAAATTTTTAAAGAAGCAAATTTAAATGTGCAAACTCAATATTTAAATGGAGAGATTACTCAAGCTTTATTTGATTTTGGTGAGCAAAATGATATAGATTTATTGATTATGGGAGCTTATTCACATCATTGGTTAAAAAGTATTTTATTTGGTAGTTTGACAAATGATATTTTAACTAAGGCTAAAAAACCTTTATTGTTAATTCGCTAACATTAATCTATTTTGATTAAAGATTATAAAATAAATACATGAAGAATTTTCATGTATTTATAAATTTAATAATAAAATAAAACTAATTGATATAAAGATTAACCATATAAAAAGAAAAAATGCCATTAAAAATGGTTTAAAACCTGCATTTTTTAAAACATTTTTATGGATATTTACTCCTAAAGCTACCATAGCCATAGAAAGCAAAAGTGTGTCTATAGTTTGTATGCTTGGTTTTATATAGTTAAGCGCAAAATCTGTATTTAATATTTCAAGTGAGCTAATACCGCATGCAAATAAAAACCACAAAGCAAAATAAGGAATATTTGCTTTAATGGAGATTTTTTCATTATTTTTACTTAGAAATTTCAATGAAAAAAGACTTAAGAAAATCAAAAAAGGTACTAGCATTAAAACACGCAACATTTTTTCTATGACAGCACCATCTCCTGCTTTTACAGCTTCACCTGCTGCAACAGCATGTGCAACTTCATGTAAGCTTGCTCCCATGAAATACCCCATTTGCTTTAAATTAAAAAAATCAAACCAACCTAAATTCCAAGCCAAAGGATATAAAAACATCCCTAAAGTTCCAAACACAACCACAGTGCAAACTGCTACGCCAACTTTAGCAGAGCCACCTTTAACAATGCTTTCACTAGCCATCACAGCAGCTGCTCCACAAATGCTTGAGCCACTACTTATAAGTATGCTTTCTTTAAGATCAAGTTTGAATAATTTTCCTAACAAAAGCCCTATAAAAAAGGTAGAAAATACCACTAAAAATGCTAGCAAAATCCCATTTAATCCAACTTTTTCTAAATCATTAAAAGTAATTCTAAAACCATAAAGTATAATTCCAAGTCTTAAAATTTCTTTTGTTGCTATGCCTAAAACTCCTGATTTTTTGAGTAAATTTGCATTTTGATGAGCTAAATTTCCTATTAAAGCTCCTAAAATCACGGCTATGATTAAAGCTGAAATTCCAAGATTTTTAAAAAAATTAAGCTCAGAAATAGCAAAAGCACAAAAAGCAAGAGTAAAAAGCAGTAAAAAAGCTTCAAATTTTCTATGTTTATATATATTTTTATGCATGAATTTTTCCTTTTTTTGTTTTTTGTAATCTTAATGATTTTTTTGTGATAAGTAAAATTAATTTTATTTGATATAATGATTAAAAATATTTATCAAAAGAGTGCTTATGACTTTTAAACAAATAAAATATTTTCAAGCCTTGTGTAGAAATTTAAATTTAAGAGCTTGTGCTAAAGAATTAAATATAACTCAATCTGCTTTGTCTTTAGCTATATTTGAACTTGAAAAAAGTTTAAACACCAAGCTTTTTGATAGAAATGCTAAATTTTTAAGTTTAAATGAAAAAGGAAAAGTGTTTTTAAAACAAATCACTCCTTTGATTTTAGAATTTGAACGCATAGAAAAAGCAATGCAAGATGATCAAAGCTATGAAATAAGTATGAAAGTTAGTCAAAATGTAGGTACTTATTTACTAGGAACTTTTTTGGA
The DNA here is from genome assembly GCF_025771615.1 of Campylobacter sp. IFREMER_LSEM_CL292. Taxonomy (NCBI): domain Bacteria; kingdom Pseudomonadati; phylum Campylobacterota; class Epsilonproteobacteria; order Campylobacterales; family Campylobacteraceae; genus Campylobacter; species Campylobacter sp. IFREMER_LSEM_CL292. The sequence goes on along the minus strand of NZ_JAKMQP010000004.1, from coordinate 31,833 downwards.
TCAAAAGGCAGAAAATATCAAATTAAATTTGTCTTTGGATAATAGTCAAAATATTATCAAAGATATTTTAGATAAAGAAATCGATATAGGTTTGATTGAAGGGATTTGCAAAGATAAGGATATAAAAAAGATTAAAATTTGTGATGATGAGCTTATTGTGGTGAGTAAAAATGACTTCAAAAAAGAATTTTTCATAGATGAATTAAAGGATTTTAAATGGCTAAGTCGTGAGCAAGGTTCAGGTGCAAAAGAAGTGTTTTTAAATGCTTTGCCTAAAGATGTAAAGCTTAATTTGGTTTATGAGTTAAACTCAACTGCTATGATAAAAGAGTTGACTAAAAAAGGTAAATTTTTAGCAGTTTTACCTAAATTTAGTGTTAAAGAAGAGCTCGAAGCTAAAAGTTTATTTGAAGTAAGATTAAAAAATTTTAAAATTTCAAGAGAGCTTTGCTTGATTTATCATAAAAATAAAGAACCAAGCAATAAATTTATAAATTTATGTGAGTTTTTAAAATTTTGCATTCAAAAAGATTTAGCTTAATTCTTGAATACATTTTTTAAAAAGCTCTCCTCTTTCTTCATAAGACTTAAACTGATCTAAGCTTGCACAAGCAGGGCTTAGTAGGGCTACTTCATCATTAGTTAAGTTTTGATTGATTTTTTCTACCGCTTTAGGTAAAAACTCACAAAAATGTGCTTTTAAATTAGCATTTTTAGCATAATCAAGTATTTTATTGGTGCTTTTTCCTATGGCATAAAGCTCTATATCAAGCTCTTTCATAAAAACAAATAAAGCGCTTAAATCCACTCCCTTGTCATCCCCACCTATGATAAGATGAATTTTTTTATCCTTATAGCGTTTAAGAGCAGCTAAACTAGCATCAAGATTAGTTGCTTTAGTATCATTTACCCAAAGTCTATTTTTATGATCAAATATTTCTTCAAGTTTGTTTTTTTCTATCTTAAACTCGTTTAAAAGCTCATAAGAGCAACGATCTAGTATGATTTTTTCTATACTTAAGGCAATAAGAGCATCAAGCAAAAATGGGGTTTTAAAATGAATTTTTTCTAAATCAATTTGCATTTTTTTAGCTAAATCTTGCTCATCTTCATAGCTTATAACATAAGCATGAGTTGGATAAGCCTCATATTTTTTAGGTAAAATTACCACATCATTTTCATTCATTCTTTCAAGCACGCTAAGCTTGGCTTGCTCATAATTTTCAAAGCTTTTGTGCCAAGAAAGATGATCGGGCGTGATAGGTAAAAGTGCATAAATTTCAGGTTTAGCTACTTTGGTGTAAAAAAGCGAAAAAGATGAACTTTCCAAAATCCATAATTTAACACTAATATCCATTTGTGCTAAAGGAGTTCCTATGTTTGCTCCCATTTGTGCATTGATGTGTTTTAAAAGATGATGAGTCATTTGGGTAGTGGTGGTTTTGCCATTTGTTCCGCTTATCCAAACACTTTTTGGCATGCCATCATAAAAAAAATCATACTCACTGCTTAAATTTTTTGCTTGCTGTATGAGAAAATGATCATTTGGAAAGCCAGGACTTGGAATTTCTAAGTCACTTTTTAAAGGATCAAATTCACAAGGCGGTAAAAGTGTATTGTTAAATTCATCTTTACTTATACTTGCAAAATGATCATCATAAATATCGCAATTTCCAAAACGCTGCGCAAAAGCTTTAGTTGTTTTTCCGTATCCAAAAAGTGAAATTTTCATTATCTTAACTTTATACTAATTAATGCAATGATATTTGCAAGTAAGGCTATCATCCAAAAACGCACGATGATTTTATTTTCCACCCAACCTATTTTTTCAAAATGATGATGAATAGGTGCCATTTTAAATACTCTTTTATTAAAGATTTTAAAACTTCCTACTTGTAAAATCACTGAAATAGTTTCTAAAACAAATACAAAGCCTATAAGCAAAAGTAAAATTTCATTTTTACTTACTATACCAAGATAGCCTAAAAATGCCCCTATACTTAAACTCCCACTATCTCCCATAAAAACTTGTGCAGGATAGCAGTTATACCACAAAAATCCCATAAGCGCGCCAACTAAAGCTGAGCTTAGCACCACAAGTTCTCCTAGTCCTTGAATTTTAGGTAAAAATAAATAAGAACTATAAATAGCATTTCCACTTAAATACAAAAAAGCACCAAGACTTAAAAGAGAAAATATAGAAGGCACGGTTGCAAGACCATCAAGCCCATCGGTTAAATTTACAGCATTAGAGCTTGATACAATAACTAAAATCCATAAAAACAACATAAACATACCACCATCAAAAATAGCATGTTTGTAAAAAGGTAAATAAAATTCAGTATTTATATCAAATAAATATAATAATCCAACACAGATAAAAGCAGCGCTAAATTGCCCTAGTAGTTTCATTTTTGGGCTTAATCCTGCGTGATTGTCTTTTTTTAAAATTTTCCCAAAATCATCAACTAAGCCTATAGTACAAAATAGTACTAAACATAATAATCCAACGATTACAAAACTATTATTTAAATCAGCGCTTAAAACACTTGCTATGATAGTAGCAAAGATAAAAACAAGCCCACCCATAGTAGGGGTATGAGATTTAGCTTGGTGTGATTGTGGAGCGTATTCATAAATAGGTTGATTTGCTTTTTTATTTTGAGCCCATTTGATAAATTTTGGCATTAAATACAAACTCAAAAATAAAGCAATAAAAAATGCAAAACCAGCACGCACGCTAATATAAGAAAAAAACATATAATTTGTATATTCTGTAAGATAAAGCAAAATTTTAACCTTGTATTTGTTTTTTAAAAGCATAATTTTAGTAAAATCACATAAATAAATTATAAAAAAGAGTAAAAAATGAGTCAAAAATGTATTTTGATAATCACAGATGGTATAGGACATAATACAAATTCAAACTATAATGCTTTTTTTCATGCTAAAAAGCCAACTTATGATAAGCTTTTTGAAAATACCCCTAATGTTTTGATAAAAACAAGTGGCTTGGCAGTTGGCTTACCTGAAGGTCAAATGGGTAATAGCGAAGTAGGGCATATGTGTATAGGTAGTGGACGCATAATCTATCAAAATTTAGTCAAGATAAATAAAGCCATAGAAAATGACACTTTAAAAGACAATAAGGCTTTAAAAGATTTATTGCAAAAATGCAAAAGAGTGCATATTATAGGGCTTTATAGTGATGGCGGGGTGCATTCTATGCATACACATTTTAATGCACTTTTAAAAATTTGTAGGCAAGAAAATAAAGAAGTTTTTGCGCATGCAATTAGTGATGGTAGGGATTGTCCTCCAAATTCAGGTTTAGAATTTATAAAATCTTTACAGGAATTTTGCGAAAAAGAAGGGGTTAATTTTGCTTCTTTATCGGGAAGATTTTATGCTATGGATAGAGATAAGCGCTATGATAGGGTTAAGTCTTATTATGATGCTTTATTTGCTAAGGCACCAAAGTGTGATGATTTTATGCAATTTATACAAAAAAACTATGATGAAAATATCACAGATGAGTTTTTAACCCCAGTTATTAGTCAAAACTTTGATGGAATTAAGGCTGAAGATGGTGTGATTTTTATCAATTTTAGAAATGATAGAATGCGTCAATTAGTCGCTTCTTTAACCCAAGAAAGTTTTAATGAATTTCCAAAAGAAGTGCTTATAAAAAATGCCATTACTATGAGTTTGTATGATGAGAGTTTTAAACTACCTGTGATGTTTGAAAAAGAAGAGTTAAATAATACTTTAGCTTCTGTGATAGCTAATGCAAATTTAAGCCAACTTCACACAGCTGAAACAGAAAAATACGCTCATGTAACCTTTTTCTTTAATGGGGGAAAAGAAGAATTAGAATGCAATGAAACAAGAATTTTAATTCCAAGTCCTAAAGTAAAAACATACGATGAAAAACCTCAAATGAGTGCTAAAGAAGTCACAGATGAGGTGCTTAAGGGTATAGAAAGTGGTATGGATTTTATCGTAGTAAATTTTGCAAATGGTGATATGGTAGGACATACGGGTGATTTTGAAGCTGCGATTAGTGCGGTTGAATGTGTAGATGAGTGTTTAGGTAGGGTTATTGCTAAAGCAAGAGAGCATGATTATGCTTTTATTATTACTTCAGATCATGGAAACTGTGAAGCGATGAGGGATGAAAAAGAAAATATGCTCACTAATCACACAACCTTTGATGTTTTTGCTTTTGTCGAAGCTAAAGGAGTAGATAAGCTCAAAGAAGGCATGGGGCTTAGTAATATAGCACCAAGCGTGCTTAAAATTTTAAACTTACCTATCCCAAAAGAAATGGATGAGGCTTTATTTTAATTTAAAGGAGAACAATGAAATTTAGTGGAAAAAATGTTTTAATAACAGGTGCAAGTAAAGGTATAGGTGCAGCAATAGCCAAAGAATTAGCAAGTTATGGCTTAAAAGTTTGGATTAATTATAGAAGTAAGCCCGAACTTGCTGATGCGTTAAAAGAAGAGATAGAAAAAAGTGGTGGCACTGCAGCTGTGATTAAATTTGATGCAAGTGTTGAAGAAGAATTTACAAGCGCTATTGCAACTATAGTAGAAAGTGATGGTGAGCTTAGTTATTTAGTTAATAATGCAGGTATTACTAATGATAAATTAGCGCTTAGAATGAGTATGGATGATTTTTATTCAGTGATTAATGCTAATTTAAATTCAAGCTTTTTAGGTTGTAGAGAGGCATTAAAAACTATGAGTAAAAAGCGTTTTGGCGCGGTTGTAAATATCGCTTCTATAGTTGGAGAAATGGGAAATGCAGGTCAAACTAATTATAGTGCTAGTAAAGGCGGTATGATAGCATTAACAAAATCTTTTGCTAAAGAAGGTGCAGCAAGAAATATAAGATATAACTGCATTACCCCAGGTTTTATAAAAAGTGATATGACTGAAGTTTTAAGTGATGAAATAAAACAAAATTATATTAATAATATCCCTTTAAAGCGTTTTGCAGATGCAAGCGAGGTAGCTCAAGCTGTGGCATTTTTATTAAGCAATCATTCTTCTTATATCACAGGGGAAATTTTAAAAGTCAACGGTGGACTTTATATGTAAGCAAGGTTTTAACCTTGCTTAGTTTCTATAGCTACTACTGCTATAGCAAAACCCCCATCATGCGCCACGCTTACACTTGTTGATTCAATTTTAAATTCTTGCATGACTTTTTGAGAAAAACTAATGTGTGGAGCATTTTTATCATCCTTAGAGATGGTGATGTCAAAAAAAGAACATTCTTTAGAAATTCCAACCCCCAAAGCCTTAGAGGCAGCTTCTTTAATAGCCCAAAATCCGGCTAGAGTGTTGGTATTTTTTATATAACTTTGCTCTTTCTTGGACAAAAATTTATCCAAGAAAAGTGTTTTATGTCTTTCATAAATTTTTTCTATGCGAGAGCATACGACTATGTCACAGCCTATCATTAAGATACTACAAAGTCGGTAAAATAAATATTTTTGATAAAACCATCAGTTAAAACTTCATTGATCTTACCGGTTAATTCATCTTTTAATCTTTCTTTACCCTTTGTAGTGCTTACTTCTTCAAAGGTTTTTGATGTTAAAGTTCTAATGATAATATCTCTAATAATAGCAACTTTTTTATCAAGTTCAGGAGTTAATGTTTCAACATTTTGTTCAAGTTGAATGGTGCATTTTACATATCTTGATCCACCATCACTTAATAAATTTAGCGTAAAAGGTGCTAAAGGATACATCACGCCAATATTTGCATAATCACTCCCTCTAGCTGCTACTGCATTTGTTTTTTTAGGAGCTTGTGCAACTTGTGCGCTTTCTTCAGTTTGCGGGGTAGGATTTTCTTCAGAGCCGCCACTAAACATTAGATAAGCAATTGCTCCTACAATAACAAGTAAAAATACAAATAAAAATACAACGATAATGATTACTAAAGTATTCCCGCCTTTTTTCTTTGATTCACCTTGTTCATCCATCATATCATCAGCCATATTTTTCCTTTTATAAAATTTTAAAATGTTATTGTATCAAAAATTATATTTTTTTTAAATTATGATTATTTAATCTTTTGTAAATGTCTATAAACACTAGGTTCTGAAATATTTAAAAGCTCCGCAACTTTAGGAATAACACCTTTTACATTAAATACGCCTTTTTCATATAAGCTAGCTATCATTTTTTGTTTTTCCTTTGGTTTTAAACTTTTATTTTTAAAACTTTCAATATCTATCCCCGTAATATCTTCAACGATTTCTTCTAAATCAAGTTTTATGTATTCTTTATTTTCTTGTTCAGGACTTTCATAAGAATTATCATAAATATTTCCAAGATTTAAAATTTCATCAGAGATTTTTTTAAATGCTGAAGTATCATGATTAATACAAAGCAAACCTTCAAGTTTTTCATCTTTTTTAATAAAAAAAGTAGAGCCTGACATTACTTGTGAGCTTTTAGCTGAAGTTTTATAATGTGTTATATAATCACGCTCTAAATAGATTTTGTTTTTAATCATTTCAATAGCAAAGCCTGTTAGAGGTGAATTTATAGTTCTTTTGCTAATATGATTATTAGCTATTTCTGCTATATTAGTACCATCTTCACTTACATCATGCAAAACTATTTCATAATTTCTTCCCAAAGCATCAGCAAGAAATTTCACTAATTTAATATAGTAAGTTCTTGTTTCTTTATCCATTAAACTCTCCTTGTTTTATTAATTTTGTAGTAAAAATATTTAAAATAAGAGCACTTATTCTTATTTTTCAACAATTTTAATACAAAATAAAAATAATTATGCTTAAAAAAAGATTATTTTTTCAAAAATAATAATTTTTATTGTTTAATTTTATTTTAATAATATAGGGATATAATTTATCAAATAATAAAAATTATTATTTATAAAAAGGAGAAAAGATGAAAAAACTAACCAATGATTTCGGAAATATCATAGCCGATAATCAAAATTCATTAAGCGCAGGTGCTAAGGGTCCACTTTTAATGCAAGATTATATTTTGTTAGAAAAACTTGCCCATCAAAATAGAGAAAGAATTCCAGAAAGAACTGTTCATGCAAAAGGGAGCGGTGCTTATGGGGAGCTTAAAATCACTAAAGATATTTCTCAATACACCAAGGCAAAAGTTTTACAGCTTGGAGAAAATACACCTTTATTTATAAGATTTTCAACCGTTGCAGGCGAAGCAGGTGCAGCTGATGCAGAAAGAGATGTAAGAGGTTTTGCTATTAAATTTTATACTAAAGAAGGAAATTGGGATTTAGTAGGTAATAATACTCCGACATTTTTTATAAGAGATGCATATAAATTTCCTGATTTTATCCACACTCAAAAAAGAGATCCAAGAAATCATTTAAGAAGCAATAATGCTGCATGGGATTTTTGGAGTCTTTGTCCTGAAAGCTTACATCAAGTTACTATTTTAATGAGTGATAGAGGTATTCCTGCAAGCTATCGTCATATGCATGGTTTTGGAAGTCACACTTATAGTTTGATTAATGATAAAAACGAAAGATTTTGGGTGAAATTTCATTTTAAAACAAAGCAGGGTATTAAAAATTTAACCAACGAAGAAGCGGCAAATTTAATAGCAAATGATAGAGAAAGTCATCAAAGAGATTTATATGAAGCTATTGAAAAAGGAGATTTTCCAAAATGGACTTTCCAAATTCAAGTTTTAAAAGAAGATGAAGCAGAAAAATTAGGTTTTAATCCTTTTGATTTAACTAAAGTTTGGCCACATAGTATTGTGCCTTTAATTGAAGTAGGCGAATTAGTACTTAATAAAAATGTACAAAATTACTTTAATGAAGTAGAACAAGCTGCATTTAGTCCAAGCAATATTGTTCCTGGTATTAGTTTTAGTCCTGATAAAATGCTGCAAGCTAGAATTTTTTCTTATCCTGACGCACACAGATACCGCATAGGGACAAATTATCATTTATTACCAGTTAATCGTGCAAAAAGTGAAGTAAATACTTATAATGTAGCAGGTGCTATGAATTTTGACACTTATAAAAATGGTCTTGCTTATTATGAACCAAATAGTTATGATGATAGTCCAAAAGAAGATAAAAATTACCTAGAGCCTGACTTAGCACTTGAAGGTAATGCACAAAGATATGCTCCACTTGATAATGATTTTTACACCCAACCAAGAGCCTTGTTTGATATAATGAATCAAGATCAAAAAGAGCAATTATTTAAAAATATCGCTGCTTCTATGAGTGGGGTTGATGAAAAAATTATTGCTAGAGCATTAAGTCATTTTGAAAAAATTTCAAGTGAATATGCAAATGGTGTTAAAAAAGCTTTGAAAATGTAATTTTTACTTGCCACTTTAAAAGTGGCAAACTAAAGATTATAAAGGAAAAATATGTTTAGTAATGAAGAAGAAAAAAGAATTCAAGAGCTTTGCACTATGGCTTTTGATTACGCAAGACAAAATGATTTACAAAATTTAAAGATTATGATAGAAGCGGGTTTGAGTGTGAATTTAAAAAATCATAAAGGCGATAGTCTTTTAATGCTTGCAAGTTATCATAATGCTTATGAATGTGCTAAGTTTTTACTAGAAAATAATGCTAGGGTAGATGAGAAAAATGATAGAGGACAAACTCCATTAGCAGGGGTGTGTTTTAAAGGATATTTACCTATGTGTAAGCTTTTGGTAGAACATGGAGCAAATATTGATGAAAACAATGGTCTTGGTATGACACCTTTTACTTTTGCGTTGATGTTTGGGCATAGAGATATAGTAGAGTTTTTAACAAGGCATTCTAAAAAAAGTTTTCTTAAAAAAATAGCTTTTAGTGTATTAAAAATTTTCAAAAAATAGTTAAAAATTTATAATATATTAAAAATATATTTTATTTATTTAAAATTATCAAAAAATTCTATTATTAAATTATAAATTTTTAAAATTTTTTATTATAGAAATAAAAAATTTAAGCTAAATTAAAATAAATTCAAATAAAATTACCCCTAATTTTTTAATGAAAGGATAACAAATGTCTAACAAAACAGAAAAATTATGGGGTGGGCGTTTTGATTTACCTACAAATAAATTAGTTGAAGAATATACTGCTTCACTACCAGTTGAGCCAAGACTTGCTCCTTTTGATATACAAGGTAGTATAATTCACTGCATCATGCTTGCAAAACAAGGTATTATAAAAGACGATGAAGCAAAAACTATCATTAAGGGCTTAGAACAAGTTAGAGAAGAAATTCAAAATGGAACCTTTGTTTTTGATATAGCTGATGAGGATATTCATATGGCTGTAGAAAAAAGAATGACACAAATCGTAGGTCCAGTAGGTGGAAAACTTCACACCGCAAGAAGTAGAAATGACCAAACTACTCTTGATTCAAAAATTCATATGAGAGCAGTTATTAAAGAAGTATTAACTCAAATTACTACTTTGCAAGAAGAAATCGTCCATCAAGCTCAAAAAAATATCAAAGCTATTATGCCAGGTTATACGCATTTGCAAACGGGCCAGCCAGTGCTTTTTTCACATTGGATTATGGCGTATTTTTGGATGTTAAGTAGGGATTATTCTCGTTTTGAGGATTTATATAAAAGAATGAATGAGTGTCCTTTGGGAGCAGCTGCACTTGGTGGAACTACATTTAATATAGACAGACATTTTTGTGCCAAAGAACTAGGCTTTACTAAACCAACAGAAAATAGCATTGATAGTGTAAGTGATAGAGATCATATGGTTGAATTTACTGCTATTGCTGCAATGTGTTTCATGCACCTTAGTCGTTTTTGTGAAGAGCTTATACTTTTTTCAAGTCAAGATTTTAAATTTATAGAATTAAGTGATGATTTTTGTACCGGTTCAAGCATAATGCCTCAAAAGAAAAATCCTGATGTAGCTGAAAAAATGCGTGGTAAGACAGGTAGAATGTATGGTAATGTTATGGCAATGCTAACTATTATGAAAGGTATTCCATTAGCTTATAATACTGATATGAGTGAAGATAAGGCTCAAGTTTATGATTCTATGGATACTTTAATGGCAAGTTTAAAAATTATAACTCCTATGATAGAAAAAATGCAAGTAAATGCTAATAATACAAGAGCAGCAGCTGCAAAAGGATTTTCAAATGCCACAGATATGGCTGATTATTTAGTAAGAAAAAATATACCATTTAGAGAAGCTCATAGTATAGTAGGTTCAGCTGTGAATTATTGTATTAAACACGGAAAAATGCTTGAAGAGCTTAGCATGGAAGAATTCCATCAATTTAATGAAAATATCCAAGAAGATATTTATGAAGCAATTGCTTTAGAAACTTGTATAGACGCAAGACTTTCTTATGGTGGTACAGGAACTAAAGTTGTATTAGAGCAAATTGAACATGCAAAAGAATTGTTGGATAAATGTAAAAAATAAACAATAAGGGCGAAGATTAGATGGATATTATTTTTATACTTCAACTTTTTATTATTTTTTCTATGATAGCCATAGGTGGTAGATATGGTGGTATAGGACTTGGGGTTGCAGGTGGGCTTGGTATGTGTATTTTGGTGTTAGTTTTTGGTATGCAACCAGCTTCACTTCCTGTGAGTGTTGTGTTTATTATACTTGCTGTGATTACTTGCGTGAGTGTTTTGCAAAGCGCAGGCGGGCTTGATTTGCTAGTAAAAATAGCTGAAAAAGCATTAAAGAAAAAACCTCAAGCTATTGTTTTTATGGGCCCATTAATCACATCCACATTTACAATATTTTGTGGTACTACTTATGTAGCTTTTTCTATTTATCCGGTGATTGCTGAAGTAGCTGCTCAAGCTAAAATTCGTCCTGAAAGACCACTTTCAGTTTCAGTTATAGCAGCAGGTATTGCAGTGGTAGCTTCTCCTATGAGTGCAGCCACTGCAGGTATGGTAGCCATTTTAGCTATTAGTGGTGTAGGACTTGTTCAAATATTAGCTGTGGTAATGCCAGCATTTTTAATTGGTGTTATATGTGCTTGTTTGAGCGTTTTTAAAAGAGGAAAAGAGCTTGAGCAAGATGAGGAATTTCAAAGAAGAGTAAGAGCAGGGGAATATCAGTTTTTAACTCAAGATAAACAAGAAGATAAACAAGAAACAGATCCTAAAGTAAAAAGAGCTTTATTAATATTTGCTTTGGGGATTTTAACCATTATTTTCTTTGGGACTTTTACAAATTTGTTACCTCACTATGAGCTTGCAAATGGTAAAATAGAAAGACTTTCTACCCCAAATTTAATTCAAATGATCATGCTTGCAACAGCTTGTTTAATTATGCTTTTTGCTAAAGTTCCTGCTAATAAACTTGGTGAAGCTTCTGTATTTAAATCAGGACTTATAGGCGTTGTAGGGGTTTTTGGTATAGCTTGGATGACAGGGACATTTTTTGAAGCTTACAAGCCTTTATTTAGTGATTCTTTATCACATATTGTAGAAGATTATCCGTATTTATTTGGTGTAGCTTTATTTGCCTTTTCTATGGTGATTTTTTCTCCAGCTGCAACAGTAGCTGCTTTGATGCCTTTGGGTGTGAGTTTGGGAATTCCTCCTCAAATTCTTATCGTGCTTTATCCTTGCGTGAGTGGAGATTTTATAGTTCCAGGAGCTAATCAAATAGCTTGTGTGGCTTTTGATAGAACAGGCACAACAAAAATAGGAAAATTTGTGATCAATCACTCTTATTTAAGACCAGGTTTTGCTTTAATCATTGGTGCTGTTGCGAGTGCTTATTTTATATCGCAAATAGTTTTTTAGCTATTAAAGGCTATTTTTAAATTTTTGCAAATATCTATAGACGCTAGGTTCTGATATATTAAGTGACTTAGCAACTATAGGTATACTTCCTTTTATATTAAAAATTCCCTTTGAATGAAGCTTTTTAATAATCTCATCTTTTTGTTCAGTGCTTAAGCTATATCCTGAATTTAAATATTTTAAGTCTATGTTTTCAGCTAGAATATCTTCTATAGAATGACTAAGTGTTTCTATATTACTCACATTGTGTAAATTTACGTTGTTTTGATTGTGAATATCTAATAAATCACTAAAATCATTAATTTTTTCTAGTTCTATGATTTTACTAATAGCATTTCTAAGTTCTGTGGTGTCGTGATTTATACATAAAATTCCTACAATTTTATTTTGGTTTTTTATAAAAAAGGTTGATCCAGTAACGATCTTAGACTTTCCAACCTTTGCTTTGTAATCACATAAAAAATCTTTATTTAAATACTCTTTTTCTTGTACAAGCTCACTCGCAAAAGAGGTTAATGGAGAATTGATTGTCCTTCCGCTAATATGATTATTTGCAATGGCTGCTATATATGAACCCTCAGGTGAAATCACATGAAAAACTATTTCATACTGATCTCCAAGAACTTGCCCTAAAAATTGAGTGAGTTTGATAAATAATTCTTTTTGTTGTTCATCCATGATCTAGACCTTTTTGTTGTTTTTTGTTATTTTACAAAATATTTTCATCAAAGTTGTTAATATTTACAACAATAAAAAAAATTATTATTATGATAAAAAAATATTGACAATTTATTATTATGATGATAATATTATATTATGATTTTATTTAAACACAAGGAGTATACATGGCAAATTATCCAAAGGCTATAGGACCATATTCAGCTTATAGAGAAGCTAATGGTTTGTTATTTATTTCAGGACAACTTCCTATTAATCCACAAAGTGGAAACATAGAAAGTGAAGATGTAAAAGAACAAACAAGACAATCATTGTTAAATATCAAGGCTATATTAGAAGAAAATAATCTTTATTTTAATAATGTAGTTAAAACGACTTGCTTTTTAGCAAATATTGATGATTTTTTGGCTTTCAATGAGGTTTATTCTGAATTTTTCGCAGCTCCATATCCTGCAAGAAGTGCTTTTGCGGTAAAAGATCTTCCTAAAGGAGCAAAAGTGGAGATAGAGGTTATTGCTCATAAAGGATAGAGCATGTTGGGTTTATTTTTTGCAGGATGTTCTGTATTTTTACTTGTTTTTATGCTCTATAAAAAAATCAACGCCCACATGGCGTTGCTTTTAAGTGGTTTATTCTTGTTAGCTTTAGCAGGAATTTTTGGACTTTCTCCAATTATTAATGAAAAACAATCTTTACATTTAGGTCTTTTTGATATTTTTCAAGTAGTAAATACTAAAATGTCAAGTACTCTAGCAGGTCTTGGACTTACTTTAATGTGTATAGCAGGATTTTCTGCTTATATGGATCATGTAGGTGCAAGTTATGCTTTATTTAAAGTATTTGAAAGACCTTTAAAAGCTGTGAAATCACCTTATGTTTTATTGTTGGTTTCATATTTTGTGATCCAGTTTTTAGTGCTTTTTATACCTTCACATGCAGGTTTAGCACTTTTGCTTATGGTTACAATGTACCCTATTTTAGTGCGTTCAGGTGTTTCTAAGCTTTCTGCGCTTTCGATTATTGCTATTTGTCAATACATTGACCATGGTCCAGGAAGTGGTAATGTAATTTTAGCTGCAAAAACAGCTGAAATTGATCCTGCGGTATATTTTGTGCATTATCAGCTTCCTACAACTGTGCCTATTATTATAGCAGTGGGTATTGCGATTTATTTTTGCTCAAAATATTTTGATAAAAAAGAAAATTTCACATTTAACCGTGATGATGTTGAAAAAGAATTAGCAGAACATGATGGCAAAAGTGAAGAGCTTAAAAAACCACCTAGAATTTATGCGATTTTACCTATTATACCTTTAGTGTTAATTTTGGGCTTTAGTAGTGTTTTAGATAGCATTATGGTGTTAACGGGATTTACTACCATGGAAGAAGTTAAAGCAGCTTCATCTACTGCAATTAGAATGAATGTACCGGTTGCTATGATGATTTCAACTTTTATAGCAATTATTTTTGAAATCATTCGTTATAAAAGTTTAATTGATACTTTAAATTCTATCATGGTATTTTTCAAAGGTATGGGACATTTGTTTGTAATCACGGTTTCTTTGATCGTTTGTGGCCAAGTTTTTGCAAGTGGCCTTTTATCGGTTGGTTTTGTAGATACTTTAATAGACTTTGCAAAAGATGCAGGTTTTGGAGTGCTTGCTATCATCATAGCAGTTTCTATTTTACTTGCTGTGTGCGCATTTTTAATGGGTTCAGGAAATGCAGCATTTTTTTCTTTTGCACCACTCATTCCAAATATAGCAAAATCTTTTGGAGTTGAAACTATAACTATGATAGCACCTATCCAAATCATGACAGGTTTTGGTAGATGTGTTTCACCTATTGCACCAGCTATTTTGGCAATTTCAGCTATGGCTAAAGTAAATCCATTGCAAGTTGTAAAAAGAACAGCTATTCCTATGCTTGTAGCTGCTATTGTTAATGTGATTATGACTTATGTTTATTTGTAAAAAGGACTTAAAATGAATAATAAAACTAAATTAATCCACCTAGGAAGAGGCGATCAAAACGCTGAAGCAAGATCAGTTAATCCAACCTTAATGCGTGCATCAACCATACTTTTTAAAGATCATGCTACTTGGCAAAAATACCGCGAGCTAAGAAAAAATGAGCGTGTTTTAAGTTATGGTGCTAGAGGAACAGCTACAAATTTTGAACTTGAAAAACTTATTTGTGAGCTTGAGGGTGGTTATAGAGCACAACTTTTCCCAACAGGGCTTGCAGCATTAGCTATGGTGCTTTTAAATTATGCTAGTAAAGATGCTCATTTTTTAATCACTGATGCTATTTATGGACCTGTTAGAACAATTTGTGATTTATTTTTAACTAAAATGGGCGTAGAAATTGACTTTCTAAAAGCTGATGCTTCTGATGTAGAGGAAAAAATCAAACCAAATACAAAATTAATCCTTTGTGAAAGTCCAGGTTCTATACTTTATGAAATCATAGACTTACCAAAACTTTGCGAAATTGCGCACAAACATAACATACCAGTAGCGATTGATAATACTTATTCAAGTGGGTATTTTTTAAACCCGCTTGAGCTTGGAGTGGATATTTCAGTAATTGCAGCGACTAAGTACTTAAGTGGGCATTCAGATGTTACTATGGGTATAGTGGTAATTAATGAAAAAGAATGGAAAAATTTTGACAAATTGCCAGAAGCTTTAGGATTTACTACAAGTCCTGATGATGCTTATTTAGTGCTTCGTGGTATGAGAACTTTAGATGTAAGAATGAGGGCTCATGAAAAAAGTGCAGATGAGGTAGTAGAGTTTTTACAAAGTAGAAAAGAAGTTAAAACAATTTTTTATCCAAAATTAAAAACTCATCCAAACCATGAAGTTTTTATGCGTGATCATAAAGGCACTAATGGTATGGTAACAATTGAATTTGCAGATGGTATTTCTAAAGAACAAGCCGTTAAATTTGTAGATAATTTAGAGTATTTTTCAATCGGTGCAAGTTGGGGTGGATATGAGAGTTTAGCTACTGTTACTACTCCGCCAAGAACGGCAACAGATTGGAGCACTAGAGGTCCTTTTGTAAGATTTCATATAGGTCTTGAAGATAGTAAGGATTTGATTGCTGATTTAAAACAAGCATTTGAAAAAATAAATTTTAAAGGATAAAACATGGGTGTGAGTGTATTTGATATGAGGTTGCTTCAAGATTCTTGGAGCACCCCTGCAATGAGAGCTATTTTTAGTGAAGAAAATAGAATTCAAAAATGGCTTGATGTAGAAGCTGCTTTGGCAAAAGCTCAAGCAAAACTTGGCATTATCCCTAATGAGGCAGCTACAGAAATAGCTAAAAAAGCGCATTATAAATTTATGGATATGGATTTTATTTTTGCTGAGTTTAAAAAGACTAAACACCCTTTAGTGCCTACTGTTAGAGGTTTGGAAAAAGCTTGTGAAAATGGTCTTGGCGAATATGTGCATTTTGGTGTAACAACACAAGATATCATTGACACAGGCATAGTTTTACAATTTAAAGAAGCTATGGCTTTAATCAAACAAGATTTAAAAGATATAGCTAAAAATTTAGCAAAAATCGCAAAAGAGCATAAGAACACTGCAATGATGGGAAGAACCTTAGCTTTACAAGCTTTACCTATAACTTTTGGACACAAAGTTGCAATTTGGCTAAGTGAGCTTAATCGTCACTATGAAAGAATTATCGAACTTGAAAAAAGATTATATGTAGGATTAATCGTAGGTGCAGTGGGAACTAAAGCAAGCTTAAGTGACAAGGCTAATGAAGTAGAAAAACTTACTTTAGAAAGCTTAGGTTTAGAAGTTCCTGACATCTCATGGCAACCAGCAAGAGATCGTTTTATTGAGCTTGGTTATGTTTTAGGTAATATCAACGCAACCTTTAACAAAATAGCACATCAACTTTTAATTTTAGCTCATAATGAAATCGATGAAATTGCTGAGCCTTTTGGAAAAGGTCAAGTAGGAAGCTCTACTATGCCTCATAAAAGAAATCCTGCAGTAAGTGAAAACGCAGTGACTGTAAGTAATGCTCTAAGAGCTAATATTGCAATTTTAAGCGATATAGAAAGACATGAGCATGAAAGAGATGGCCAAGTTTGGAAAATGGAATGGAAGCTTTTACCAGAAGCGTTTTTAATGCTTTCAGTGGTATTAGCAAATATGAAATTTGTCTTTGATGATTTAGAAGTTAAAAAAGACAAAATGTTAAAAAATCTTGATACGCTTAATGGCTTTGTATTAGCAGAGCGCGTGATGTTTGCTTTGAGTGATCATTATGGTAAGCAACATGCACATGAAATTGTTTATGAGAATGCCATGAGAGGTATAGAAAATCATAAAACTTTTAAAGTTGTTTTACTTGAAGATGAGCGTGTGAGTAAGGTTTTAAGTGAAAAAGATATTGATGTTTTAATGGATGCTACAACTTATGTAGGTTATGCACCAAAATTAGTTGATGAGTTCTTAGAAAAAATCGCTAATGCACCAATTCTAAAGTAGGAAAAAATGTATTTAAGTGAAAAACTAGCCGAATTTATCGTAAATTTAGACTATGAAGCTATTCCTAGTGAAGTAAAACAAAGAGCAAAAGAGCTTATGCTTGATGCACTAGGAACAGCCCTAGCTGCTAAAAATGAAGCTTGTGTTTTAAATGCAACTAAGGCTTTTGAAGCTTTAAGCGTAAATCCTAGTGAAAAAATTTGGAGTGGGGATAAAAAGCTTGATGTAATTTATGCTGCGATGGTAAATGCTATTGCAGCGCATGCCCTTGATTTTGATGATACTCATACTGAAGCTATTTTGCACGCTAGTGCTATTTTAACCCCGCTTTGTTTAACTTATGGATTTAGTGTAAGTAAAGATGGAAAGAAAGTTTTAAAAGCCTTTATTGTTGGTTGGGAAATTGCTGCTAGAGTGGGTATAGCAAGTAAAGGAAGTTTTCATAAGCGTGGCTTTCATACTACAGCTATAGCAGGAATTTTTGGTAGTGTGGCTGCAAGTTGTGTTTTACTTGATTTAAACAAAGATCAAATTATCAATGCACTAGGTTTAGCAGGAAGTTTTGCAAGTGGGGTAAATGAGTTTTTATCTAA
Source organism: Campylobacter sp. IFREMER_LSEM_CL292 (assembly GCF_025771615.1). NCBI lineage: Bacteria > Pseudomonadati > Campylobacterota > Epsilonproteobacteria > Campylobacterales > Campylobacteraceae > Campylobacter > Campylobacter sp. IFREMER_LSEM_CL292. Next base: position 14,242 of record NZ_JAKMQP010000004.1, on the reverse strand, counting down.
TGGATCTAATTCTAAAGTTTTACACATAGCTAATGCTTTGAAAAATGGAATTTTGGTAGCAAATTTCGCAAAAGCTAATATGAGTGGTCCTTTGAGTATATTTGAAGGAAGGGATAATGTCTTTAGAACTTTTGGCTTAGAAGATGAATGTGATAAAAATGAACTTTGTAAGGGGTTGAATGAAATTTGGCAAGTAATGCAAGTTTCGTTAAAACCTTATCCAAGTTGTCATTTTGCACATGGGCTTATTGATTGTGCTATGAGTTTAAGAAATGATGGCTTAAAAGCGCAAGATATCAAAAGTTTGCATTGCTTTGTAGATGAAGTGCCAATTTCATTTATCTGTGATCCAATAGAAGCAAAATACACTCCACAAAGTGCTTATGCGGCCAAATTTTCCATGCCTTTTTTAATGGCCTTGGCATTTTTTGATGGCAAAATTACTTTAAAATCTTATGAAAATTTAAATAGAGCTGAACTAATAGAATTTGCTAAAAAAATTAGCTATGAGAAGAAAAAATCTAGCGGTTTCCCTAAATACTTTCCAGGACATTTAGAAGCTGTTTTAAATGATGGAAGAGTAATTAAAAAAGATGTGTTTATAAATAAAGGAAATTTTGATAATCCTTTAAGTTTTGATGAATTAAAAGATAAATTTCTTTCTAATGCTAGCATAGCACTTTCTTTAGAAAAGGCTGAGGAATTAGTCAAAAAGCTTCAAAATTTAGAAAATCTAAATGATTTTGATTTCTAGCAATCTCATTTTTTGAGATTGCTTATTATTTTAAAAAATAAATAATTGAATTTTTTATATAATGTCTTATCTTAGTTTTTGTAAGGAAAAACATGACTTTAGATACATTAAAAGACAATGAAGAAGCCTTTATAGTAGGCTTTGAAGCAGATAAACAACTCCAAGCAAGACTTTTTAGTTTTGGTTTTGCAAAAAACAAAAAAGTTAAAAAAATTCGCTCTTCTATAGCAAATTCTACTATTATGGTAGAACTTGATACAACTTGCGTGATTTTACGCTCAAGTGAAGCAAAAATAATACAAATTTCAAAAGAGTTTTAATGAAAGAAATCATCGTTGCTTTAGTAGGTCAGCCAAATGTTGGTAAAAGTTTATTAATTAACGCACTTTGTAAAGCTAATATGAAAGTTGGAAATTTTAGCGGTGTTACGGTTGAAAAGGCTGAGGCTAGATTAATTTATAAAAATTATGAGTTTAAATTTATAGATTTACCAGGAACTTATGCATTAGATGGTTATAGCGAAGAAGAAAAAATTACAAAAGATTTTTTAAAAAAGGGTAAATTTGATCTTGTAGTAAATGTGCTTGATTCTACAAATTTAGAGCGTAATTTGATTTTAAGCGCATCTTTAATAGAAGCTAAAATCAAAATGATTATGGCTTTAAATATGCAAGATGAAGCTAAAAATGAAGGTTTTAGTATAGATTTTAAAATTTTATCTCAACTTCTAAATACACCTTGTCTTGGCGTGTGCGCTAAAACTAAAGAAAATCTAAATGCACTTTTGGATTTAATCATTTCAACCCATGAAGCTAAATTTGAAGCTAAAGAGCGTGTTTATAGCGATATCATAGAAGAAGAACTTGCAAAAATAAGTGAATTTTTAAATCAAAATGAAATTACTTATTTAGATTTTTCTACAAAAGATTTAGCGATAGCTTTGCTTAAAAATGAAGTTAATATAGTCATTTCGCACGCTTTGAGAAGAATACTTGATGAAGCTTTAGAAAAAATTTATATGGCATATCATAACAAAGATATGGAAAGTATTTTTAAAGAAGAGCTGATTGCTTTTGCAAATGGTATATGTGTTAAGGTTTTAAGCAAGAGTGTTAAGTATAAAAATCATACCAAAGAAATAGATTCTATTTTAATTAATAAATTTTTAGGAATTCCTATATTTTTGTTTTTTATGTGGGCTTTATTTCAACTAACCTTTACTTTAGGGCAAATTCCTATGGATTATATAGAAATGTTTTTTGCTAATTTAGGTGATATGGTAAAAAATAATATTAGCAATGAATTTATCGCTTCAGCTTTAGCTGATGGTGTTTTAGGTGGGGTTGGTGCGGTTATAACTTTTTTACCAAATATTATGATTTTATTTTTTGGTATAGCCTTGCTTGAAACAACTGGATATATGGCTAGGGTTGCATTTTTATTAGATGGAATTTTATACAAATTTGGCTTACATGGTAAAAGTTTTATCCCTTTAATCACGGGTTTTGGCTGTTCAGTACCTGCATTTATGGCTACAAGAACTTTAAAAAATAAAAAAGATAGACTATTAACTCTTTTTATTATTAATTTTATGAGTTGTGGCGCAAGACTTCCTGTATATGTGCTTTTTGTTGGAGTGTTTTTTCCTGCTGATGTGGCGGGAAATTATCTTTTTGGGATTTATCTTTTGGGTGCGTTTTTGGGTTTGATTGCAGCTAAGATTTTAAGAATGAGCGCTTTTAGAGGACAAGATGAACCTTTTGTAATGGAAATGCCAAAATATAGAATGCCAAATTGGAATTTGGTATGGTTTATGGTGTTTAACAAAGCCAAAATGTATTTAAAAAAAGCAGGAACATTTATTTTGATAGCTTCTTTGCTTATTTGGTTTGCGAGTAATTTTCCTGCACAAGAAAATAATACTCAAGATGCTTTAACTCAAGAGCTTCAGATAGAAAATAGTTATCTTGGACAATTTGGCAAAGCAATAGAGCCTATTTTTACACCACTTGGCTTTGATTGGAAACTTAGTGTATCTTTGGTAAGTGGTTTAGCGGCTAAAGAAGTGATGATTTCTACTATGGGTGTGCTTTATTCTTTAGGTGATGAAGTTGATGAGACAAGTTTAAATTTACAAGAAGCCATAAAAGAAAACATCCCTTTTAGCACAGCAGTTGCTTTTATACTTTTTGTTATGATTTATAATCCTTGTTTTGCAGCAACTATAGTTTTTGCTAAAGAAGCGGGAAATAAAAAATATGCATGGTATCTTTTTATATTTACATCTTTATGTGCGTATTTGATCGCTTTTGTAGGGATTAATATTACTAAATTGATAATTTAATCATCTTTATGATGATTAAATTTCCATTTTTTGCTCTAAAGAGTGTTGCCAAAAGGCCGTTTCAAGTCTTATAGTAGTATAAAAAATTTCGTTTAATTTTTTAAATTTTTCTTCACTAATGCTATTTGCATAAGAATTAAAAAAGTCTTTAAATTCTTTAATTTCATCTTGAAATTCTTTACCTGCATAGGTTAAAATCCACTCTTTGTAAGGATGATTTTCTAAGCTTTTTTCATTAAGTCCTTTATAAATTTCTTCCCCTATATATGCATAACCTATAGCACAAGCACTCAAAGCACACAGCATATCCAAATAATCTCCATTTTGTCCCACACTTAGTAAGTATCTTGTATAAGCAATATTAGTTAAACTTTCATCTTTATAGTCAAGTTTTTCTACATCAATGCCTAGTTTTAAAATACTTCTGTGAAGTTCCAATTCTCCTTCTAAAGTGTAGTTTTGATTTTTAATAGCAAATTGAATTTCTTTAGCGTTATTTGCATTTAAAGCAAGCAAAGCATAGCATTTTGCATAATTATTTAAAAAGATATAATCTTGTTTAAGATAAAACAAAAATGTATCTTTTTCTAAAGTACCATTTTGAAGTTTTTTTACAAATTCATGATAGATGTATTGATCCCAAGTTTTTTTATTTTCTTTTATAAGTTTATCCAAAAGCATTAATTTCCTTTGTTAAAAATTAAGCTTTTATTTAAACACAGATAATTAAATTTTTCGTAATAATCTTTAATTTTTAACTTTTTAAACAAGAAATTTATTTTTTTATTGTAAAATGTGGTTTAATTTTTTAAACTAGGAGATAAAAATGGCAATTTTTGATGATGTAAAAAAAGTAGTTGTTGAGCAACTTAGTGTTGATGAAGATGCAGTTAAAATGGAATCTAAAATCATTGAAGATTTAGGTGCAGATTCTTTAGATGTTGTTGAATTAGTTATGGCTTTAGAAGAAAAATTTGATGTAGAAATTCCAGACAGTGATGCTGAAAAACTAGTAAAAATCGAAGATGTTGTTAATTATATAGAAAATCTTCAAAAATAATTTTAATTTTTAATAAGGAGTGCGGTTTGAAACGCGTTGTAGTAACAGGTATAGGAATGATCAATGCACTTGGCTTAGACAAAGATAGCTCATTTAAAGCAATTTGTGATGGTAAAAGTGGCGTTGATAAAATCACTCTTTTTGATACCACTGATTTTCCAGTGCAAATTGCTGCTGAAGTAAAAAATTTTGATCCTTTAAGTGTTTGTGATGCTAAAGAGGTTAAAAAAATAGATCGTTTTATACAACTTGGTATTAAAGCAGCAAGAGAAGCTATGGAAGATGCTAAATTTGATGAAACTTTAAACAAAGAAGAATTTGGTGTAGTTTCAGCAGCTGGTATAGGTGGTTTACCAAATATAGAAAAAAATTCTGTTACTTGCGCACAGCGTGGACCACGTAAAATTACTCCTTTTTTCATACCATCAGCTTTAGTTAATATGCTTGGTGGGATTATTTCAATTGAGCATGGATTACAAGGACCAAATATCTCATGCGTAACTGCTTGTGCAGCAGGAACTCATGCTATAGGTGAAGCATATAAAAGCATAGCTTTAGGCAATGCGGATAAAATGCTTGTAGTGGGAGCTGAAGCAGCTATTTGTGCTGTAGGTATAGGTGGCTTTGCTGCTATGAAAGCTCTTTCTACTAGAAATGATGATCCAGCTAAGGCTTCAAGACCATTTGATAAAGAAAGAGATGGTTTTGTAATGGGTGAGGGTGCTGGTGCTTTAGTGTTTGAAGAGTATGAGGCTGCTAAAAAGCGTGGAGCTAAAATTTATGCTGAGTTGGTAGGTTTTGGCGAAAGTGCGGACGCACATCATATCACTTCACCTACTTTAGAAGGGCCATTGCGTGCTATGAAAAAAGCCTTAAAAATGGCAGGAAATCCAAAAGTAGATTATATTAATGCACACGGAACTTCTACTCCAGTAAATGATAAAAATGAAACAGCAGCTATTAAAGAACTTTTTAAAGATCAAATTCCTTTAGTTAGTTCTACAAAAGGTCAAACAGGACATTGTTTAGGTGCTGCTGGTGCTATTGAAGCTGTTATTTCTTTAATGGCACTTGATCAAGGTGTATTACCGCCAACTATCAATCAAATCGTTGCAGATGAAAATTGCGATCTTGACTATATACCAAATACTGCAAGAAAAAACGAAGTTAATGTTGTAATGAGCAATTCTTTTGGTTTTGGTGGAACAAATGGTTGTGTGATTTTCAAAAAAGTAGATTAATATGGCTTCTTATTTAGATTTTGAAAAAAATATTCAGCAAATTGATGAAGATTTAGCAAATGCTAAAATCAAAGGTGATGATGAAGCAGTAAAAATTTTAGAAAAAAACCTTGAAAAAGAAACTCAAAAAGTTTATAAAAATTTAAGCGATTACCAACGCTTACAGCTTGCAAGACATCCTGATCGTCCTTATGCGCTTGATTATATTCAAGCTATACTAAGCGATGCTTATGAAATTCATGGCGATCGTGCTTTTAGAGATGATCCTGCTATTGTGTGTTATGCAGGCTATATAGGTGGTAAAAAAGTTATTGTTATAGGTGAGCAAAAAGGTAGAGGTACTAAAGATAAACTTCATAGAAATTTTGGTATGCCTCATCCTGAAGGTTATAGAAAAGCTCTAAGAGTAGCAAAAATGGCTGAAAAATTTGACATACCGGTGTTATTTTTAGTGGATACTCCGGGTGCTTACCCAGGAGTGGGTGCTGAAGAGCGTGGTCAAAGCGAGGCTATAGCTAGAAATTTATATGAGTTAAGCGCCCTTAAAACAATCACTATAGCAGTAGTTATAGGCGAAGGTGGAAGTGGTGGTGCTTTGGCTATAGGAGTAGCTGATAAACTTGCTATGATGAAAAATTCAGTTTTTTCTGTGATTTCACCTGAGGGTTGTGCTGCTATTTTATGGAATGATCCATCAAAAAGTGAAGCTGCTACTAAGGCGATGAAAGTAACTGCTGATGATTTAAAAACTCAAGGTTTAATAGATGATGTTATCGAAGAGCCAATGAGTGGAGCTCATAGAGATAAAGAAAACGCGATTAAAAATTTAAGTGATTATGTCTTAAAAGCTATAGAAGAGTTAGAACAATACGATAAACGCGAATTAGCTGCATTAAGAATGCAAAAAATCTTTAAATTTGGAGCTTTTGCTGAATGATTTGCATTTTTATGCAAATTTCAACTTTTTTTAAAAAAACTATTGTATAATTACAACTTCAATTCAGTGGTTGGATAGCTCAGTCGGTAGAGCAGCAGACTGAAAATCTGCGTGTCGGCAGTTCGATTCTGCCTCTAACCACCATCTTTATTTTCTATTATAAAAATCATCTAATTTTTGAAGTTCATTTTCGTTAAACCCTGCTTGTATTCTAGCTGTTTTGTTATATACTTTTCCTAAAAGATTAAATTCTTTATATTTGGCACAAAGATCAAGGTAATCGTCATTTTCATTTTTTGCATAATTCCACCAAAAATCTCCTTTATTTACATGTTTAATCTCATCATTTAATATAATGGTGAAAATTTCACTAAATAAACTTTTTATAGGATGATTAGTTGTGTTTAATTTTTCTAAGACAAAAGGATTGGCATCAAGTCCTTTTGCTTCAAGTCCTCTATGTACTATGCCCATTCTATGAGCAAGATTATCTTTGGTTAAAAATAAGGCTTTTTCAAGATTATCATGAGCATAGAAATTTCCATATTTAAAACCAAGTTCATTTAAAGTTTTTTCTAAAAGTAAAAAATGCTTAATTTCCTCATCAGCTACTTCAAGCCAATCTTGATAAAATTTCAATGGCAAATTTTTAAATCTATAACTAGCATCTAAGGCCAAATTTATAGCACTATATTCTATATGAGCGACTGAATGTAATATTTTAGCTAAAGATAAAGTACTATTTGCTTCTTTTGGACGCCTTATTTTCATAGGATGAAGGATTTTAACTTGTGAGTTTTCACAAATGATCGCTTCATGGGAATGATTAAAATCATATAAATTAGCTTTAAAATTTTCATAAAATTCATTAAATAATTCAATCTTTTTGAAAATATCTTTATGATATAAAATTTTTTCTAATTCTTCAAAGAAATTTCTTTTCATTTTTAAACCTTGTTAAATATTATATAAGATAAAAAAGTATAATATAAAAATTTTGAAAATTTAAAAAGGTTTGCTAAAAATATGTTTAATGTCATACATGCTCTTTTTTTTAGAGAGTTAAAGACAAGATTTGGTATTAATAAATATTTGGGCTATTTTTGGGTAATCGGAGAGCCTATGATGGTAGTTTTGGTAATCACTTCTATTATAACAGCTATTAGAGAATTTCATCATCAAATCATGCCTGAAGGTGTTTCTATCTTTTTGTTTTTAGCAGTAGGAATTATACCTTTTTTTATGTTTAGAAGTATTATTACTCAGCTTTTAAATGGCATAGGTGCTAATCTAGCTCTTTTTGCTTATAAACCTATTCGTCCCATACATGTTTTTATTGCAAGAGCACTGCTTGAGTTTTGTATTTATTTTACTATTTTTATTTGTGTAATGTTTTTAGCAGGTTGGTTTTTGCATATGCAAGTTATACCTAAGCATTTTTTAGAAGTGATGTTTTCGCTTTTTTTGCTTGTAATATTTGGCTTTGCTATGGGGATGTGTTTTGCTATAGCAGGACATTTTGCAGAACCTTTAAAAATGGCATTGGGTTATTTAAATACTGTTTTATATTGGACTTCTTTGGTGGTATTTCCTGTTTGGATAGTTCCAAAACCTATTTTAGACATTTTATATTACAATCCACTTTTACATATTATGGAGCTTTTAAAATATAATTTTTTTCAAAATTATCCATTGCTTGATGATTATAATTACTATTATCCTATTGCATGTTTAAGTGTGATTTTGTTTTTGGGATTGTTTTTTTATTATTTTACTAGAGAAAAGTTGATAGCGGTGCGATGATAAAATTAGTTAATTTAACAAAATCTTTTCCTTTACGCAATGGTGGAAGGCATTATGTTTTTAAAAACTTAAGTTTTGAGTTCCCTGAAAATTGCAGTATAGGTTTAATGGGACGCAATGGTGCTGGAAAATCAACCTTAATGAAACTTTTAAGCGGTTCCTTGCTTCCTGATAGAGGTAGGATTATCACTAATAAAAAATTATCTTGGCCTCTAGGCTTAGCAGGTGCGTTTCAACATAGACTTTCAGCAAGAGATAATGCACGCTTTGTAGCTAGAGTATATGGTTACAAAGGAAAGGCTTTAGAAGAAAAGATTAAATTTGTGGAAGATTTTGCTGAGCTTGGTAAATTTTTTGATGAGCCTATGAATACTTATTCAGCAGGTATGAGTGCTAGAATATCTTTTGGCTTAAGTATGGCTTTTGATTTTGATTATTATTTAATTGATGAAGCAGGTGCTGTTGGAGATCCTAAATTTAGAGAAAAAAGCTCTAAAATCTATAAAGAAAAGCTAAGCCAGTCAAAAGTTATCATGGTTTCGCATAATGTAGCTGAAATTAAACAATGGTGTGATAAAATTATATTCATGCAAGATGGACAAGCTACTATATATGATGATGTAGATGAGGGTATAGCGGTGTATCAAGGAAAAATAAATGCAAAATGATTTATTAAAAAAGTTTAAAAATTTAAAGATACTTAATTCTTTTAAAATAGTATTGGTTTTAACAGCATTTGTTGTATTTTATTATATTTTTATAGCAGCAAATCGCTATGTGAGTGAAAGTGTTTTAAGTGTGAAATCAACCACAGGAGATAGCGGAGCTATTACTGGAATTGCCGCATTTTTGACTAATAATTCTTTTTCAAGCGAGGACATTAATTATTTAAAATCTTATATTCATTCTTTAGATATGTTAAATATCTTAGAAGAAAAAGTTCAAATTCGTGAGTTATATCAAAAACAAAAACTTGATTTTTTTTATAGTATTTCCTCATCAGCCAATCAGGAAGAGTTTTTAAAGTATTATCAAAACCGTGTTAAAATTACTCAAGAAAACTCAGCTAATGGGCTTTTGCGTGTAGAAGTTGAAGGTTTTGATCCACAAAGTGCACATTTGATAGCTTTAACTATAGTTAAAGAAAGTGAAAAATTTATCAATGAAATTTCACACAAAGCCGCAAGAGATCAAATGCAATTTGCCGAAGAAGAACTTTTGCAGTTTAAAAAAAGATATCAAAAGGCTAAAGATGAGCTTTTAGCTTTTCAAAACAAATATGGAGTATTTGATCCACTCAAACAAGCAGAAGGCACTTTAAAACTCATAGCTGAACTTGAATCAAAAATAGCAGCCAAAGAAGCTGAGCTTTTAATGATGCAAAGTTATATAAACGATAATGCACCACAAATTGTTACTATAAAAAGTGAAATCACAGCCTTAAAAAAACAACTTCAAAAAGAAAAATCCAAAGTTTCATCGCCAAAATCCTCTCAAAAACTCAACGATCTTGCAGCTAAATTTCAAGATCTAACCATAGAAGCAGGTTTTGCAGAAAGTGCTTACACAGCTGCATTAAAAGCTTATGAGAGTGCTAGGATAGAAGCTTTAAGAAAGATAAAGCAGGTGGTTATAGTTCAAAGTCCAAGTTTACCTCAAAGTGCTAAATATCCAGAAACTTTGTATAATATTCTCACGGCTTTTATGATTTTATCTTTGATTTATGGAATTGTTAAATTTATTAAAATGATTATAGAGGAGCATAGATACTAATGAAAAAGATATTTTTATTTTTACTTTTACCTTTGTTTTTATTTTCAGCGGTAGATGTTTCTCAAATCGCAAAAACACAAGCAGATAGTATAAAGCAAATTCAAGATAAAGAATTTTTACAAAGTGATTTAAATAAAACAGCAATTATAAATGCTAAAGTATTTGGTGCACATTTGTTTAATGGAAACTTTACTAAATTTACCCAACATGTTTATAATCCTGATTATAAACTAGCAGTAGGCGATAGGATTAATGTAAAAATTTGGGGTGCGGTAGAGTTTATACAAATCTTAACAGTAGATTCTCAAGGAAATATTTTCATACCAAAAGTAGGAGCTATTAATCTTTTGGGTGTGAAAAATAGTGCTTTAGTACAAGTTATTACAAAAGCTATTAATAAAATTTATAAAAGCAATGTCTATGTATATGCAGATATGGATATTTATCAAAATGTATCGGTATTTGTTACAGGAAATGTAAATCAACCAGGTCTTTATCAAGGACTAAGTTCAGATTCTATTATACAGTATTTAGATAAAGCACGCGGTATTAATCTAGAATATGGTAGCTTTAGAGATATTCAAATTTTAAGAGATAATAAAGTTATTAAAAAAGTAGACTTGTATGATTTTTTACTTAAGGGTCAGCTTGATCTTTTTCCTTTTAGAATGGGTGATGTGATTTTAGTGGGTAGTGTGCAAAAGTATGTTTTTGTAGAAGGAGATGTGCAAAAGCCCTTTAGATTTGAGTTAAGTAACGATATTTTAAATTTAGAAGATATAGCTAGAGTTGCAGGAGCTAAACCTATAGTAACTAATGCTGTGGTAAAAAGCTATAGAGATGATCATAAATTACATGTAGATGCGTATAGTAAAAAGCAGTTTTTAGGTGTGAGGTTATACAATGGTGATGAGATAGAGTTTAGACCTGATTATACTGCGCAAAATATTAGCATTAGCATAGAAGGTGAGCATAGTGGTTTGCACTCGGTGGTGATAAAAAAAGGCACAACTTTAGCTGAACTTGCTAAAATGATTACAGTTAATGATCAATCAAACATCAATGCCTTACAGGTTTTTAGAAAAAGTGTAGCAGCTACTCAAAAACAACTTATAGAAGCTCAGCTTAAAGAGCTTGAAACACTAGCTCTAACAAGTTCTTCGGTTAATGCTGAGCAAGCTAGCATTAGAGCCACTCAAGCTAAGACGATTTTAGAATTTATTGCGCGTGCAAAACAAGCTCAACCAAAAGGACAAATCGTTATAGACAATATCAAAGCGTATAATTCTATAGTATTAGAAGAAGGCGATGTAGTGAATGTGCCTAGTAAAAATAATCTTGTTTTAGTTCAAGGTGAAGTTTCTATACCGGGTGCATTTGTATATATGGACAAAGAAAAATTAAGATATTATATTAACCTAGCAGGTGGTTTTAGTGATAGAGCAGATATATCAAGAGTTTTAGTAATCAATGCTAATGGTAAAGCAACTAAATACAGTGGTAGAAGTTCAGCAGATATCAAAGCGGGAGATTCTATTTTAGTTTTACCAAAAGTAGATAGTCAAAATCTCCAAATTTTTAGCATGCTAACACAAATTTTATATCAAATAGCTATTGCAACTAATGTAGTATTGAAAATGTAGGAATTTAGATGAGCCAAATAGATGCGATTAAAATAGCCAAAGAAGTTTTTGAGATAGAATCAAAAACGATTTTAGATTTATGCGATAATTTAGATGAAGATTTTAATAAAGCCATTGAGTTGATTTTATCTATCAAAGGTAGATGTGTAATAAGTGGTATGGGTAAATCAGGCCATATAGGGGCTAAGATAGCTGCGACCTTGGCTAGCACAGGTACTCCAAGTTTTTTTATGCATCCGGGTGAAGCATTACATGGAGATCTTGGTATGCTTACAAGCGAGGATGTACTTTTGGCTATTTCAAATTCAGGAGAAACTGAAGAGGTTTTAAAACTTATACCTGTGATTAAAAAAAGAAAAATTCCTTTAATTGTTATGGCAGGAAATCAAAATTCTACTTTAGCTAAACAAGCAGATATTTTTATAAACATAGCAGTAAAAAAAGAAGCTTGCCCACTTCAGCTTGCTCCAACTTCTTCTACTACGGCCACTTTAGCTATGGGTGATGCTATAGCGGTAGCTTTGATGAGGGCAAGGAAATTTAGACCCGATGATTTTGCTTTATTTCATCCAGGAGGAAGCTTAGGTAGAAAGCTTTTGACTAGGGTGGGTGATTTGATGGTGTCAAATAATCTACCTATAGTCAGTCCTGAGAGTGAATTTAATGAGTTAGTTGATGTGATGACTAGTGGCAAGTTAGGACTTTGTGTAGTGCTTGAAAATGAGAAGCTAGTAGGGATCATCACAGATGGGGACTTAAGAAGAGCTTTAAGAGCAAACGGTAAGCCAAGATTTGATTTTAAAGCTAAAGAAATCATGAGTGAAAAACCTAAAACTATAGAAGCAAGTGCTATGGCAAGCGAGGCAGAAGAGCTTATGTTAAAACATAAAATCAAAGAAATAGTTGTCACTCAAGATGAAAAAATAGTAGGCATTATACAACTTTATGCGATAGGGAATGTGTGAAACTTTCTATTATTATACCTTTTGGTTTAAGCAAAGAAAGAATTTATATCAAAGATCGTGTTATTCAAAAAGCATGTGAGTTTAAAAGTGATGATAGGATTGAATATATATTTGTTGAAGGATATTCTTCTTTAGAAAATGATTTAAAATATATCATCGAAGAAAATGGACATATTTATCTTAAAGATGAAAGTCAAAAAGATTTTTTCTCCCAAGGAAAATGCCGCAACCTTGGTGCATCTTTTGCAAATTCAGATGTAGTGATGTTTTTAGATGTGGATTATTATTTATCACAGCAATCTTTAGAGTATATTTTAGATCTTATTAATGTTAAAGAAATAGCTTTAAAGGCAAATCATATTTTGTCTTTACCAGTTGTATTTTTAAATCAAAAGGGTAACGAGTTTATTTATACTCAAGATAAAAAATTATGGGATGGTTTGATAAAAAATGATTTAATTAGCGGAAAAAAAGAGTGGATCAAATTTTTTGCTCCAAGTTCTACTTCTAGTATAGTGATTAATAGGCATAAATTTTTAACACTTGGTGGAAATGATGAGCAATTTATAGGCCATGGATATGAGGATTTTGATCTTTTAGCAAGAATTTTATACTCTTGTATTGATTTAGAGCAAATACCAGCTAATTTAAACTATGATGCAAGAAATTGGAATTTTAAAAATTTTGAAGGATTTAGAGCATGGTTTGCTTTATTTGGATATGAAGCAAGTTTTCATGGGGTGTATTTATATCATTTTCATCATGATGAACCAAATCAAAATGGCTACATGGATAATAAACACAAAAATCATCAAAGATTTTATAATCATATATCAAATATTAAATCACATTCTATAAAGCATTTATGTGATAAAAGTGTTTATCAATATAATGTTTTATTTATTCATTCCAAGGAAACATTATATTCCATAAAAGAAATACTACCTTATATAGGCAATATTATATATATAAATGAAGATAATTTAATTTACAAAAGCCAAAAAGAACTCGAAGATATAATCACGAAAAAACAAATTCATAAAGTTTTGCTTTTAAATGAGTGCATTAAAAATAAAAATCTATTGGATTTTTTTCAAAAGCTAGATTTAGAGATTTTTTATTTTGAAAAAGGAATTTTACCCGAGTCATATTTGATAACTAGCAACAAAAATAAAATGTTAGAATTTGATAAAACTTTATATCAAGATGAAATAACACAAGCAAGATTGTATTTAAAAAGTTTATCAAAAGAAGACAATGATAAAATTCTAAATTTTATGGTAGAAAAAAATATAGATAAAAATGATTTAGATTTTTTTGTAAATTTTTTAATTAATGATTTATACTGTTTTGGTAAAAAAGAACAAGAAATTATAAAATTTTATAAGATAAATCTAGAAAATAAAAAAATATTTTTTAAAGATATTCAAAAAAGCAAATATAGTTTAAATTCTTTGATTTATAAGCCTTTTATATATGAGATTTCATCATTTTCATTTATAAAAATATTTAATAAATATATAGGCTTAAAGCTTGTGCAAACTAAAATTTCTCATACGAAATTTTATCGTTTATTTCAAAAATTTTTTTATAACCCAAAAGCGTTTTTTGATGATTCTAAATTTTTAAAAAAGTTTAAAAATGCAAATTAAAACCGTAGGCGTAGTAATCCCCATATACAATGTAGAAAAATATCTAAAAGAATGTTTAGATAGTGTAATT
>NZ_JAKMQP010000039.1:0-546 GCF_025771615.1 Campylobacter sp. IFREMER_LSEM_CL292 | reverse complement strand
ATATTTTCCTCTATATTTTCCTCTATATTTTCCTCTATATTTTCCTCTATATTTTCCTCTAAATCAAAAGCTTGCGTATTTTCATTGTTATCTGTTTCTTGAGTGTCAAAATTTTGCATTAACTCCCCATCAAGACCATTAAATTCTTCATCAAGCTCATCAATAGCGGCCAATTCTTCTTTTATCTTATCTTGAGTACTTAGCTCTTCTTCTAGTTGAAAATCATCTATACTTTCATTTTCAAATATTTCTTCAACCATAGGCTCATTTTCTTCTAAAGCCATTTTTTCTTCTTTTTCCTCACCAATAAATTGAGCATCCTCAGGTAAATCATCAAAGCTCATTTCTTTTTCACCTATCTCTTCAACCATAGGTAGTGTATCAAAAGAATCAAATTCAACAGGGGTTTCTTCTACATTTTCTTCTACATTTTCTTCTACATTTTCTTCTACATTTTCTTCTACATTTTCTTCTACATTTTCTTCTATATTTTCCTCTATATTTTCCTCTATATTTTCCTCTATATTTTCCTCTATATTTTCCTCT
>NZ_JAKMQP010000038.1:0-561 GCF_025771615.1 Campylobacter sp. IFREMER_LSEM_CL292 | reverse complement strand
GCCAAAGCCATCAATGAAAACATCACTAAAACTAAAAATGCATTAGAACAAGATGCTAAAGCAGTAGAACAATCAGTTGATACAGCTAAAGAAATAGAAGGTGGTAATCTAACAGCAAGAATAACAGCAATTCCTGCTAATCCTCAATTAATAGAATTAAAAAATGTATTAAATGATATGCTTGATGTATTACAAGCAAAAGTTGGTTCTAATATGAATGAAATCAATAGAGTATTTGATAGCTATAAGGCATTAGACTTTACTACTGAAGTTAAAAATGCTAAAGGTGGAGTTGAAGTAACTACTAATGTATTAGGTCAAGAAATAGTAGCTATGCTAAGACAATCATCTGAATTTGCTTCTTTATTAGCAGATGAGAGTGGTAAATTACAAAGTGCTGTTAAAGACTTAACAGATTCTTCATCTTCTCAAGCTTCTTCTTTAGAAGAAACAGCAGCAGCATTAGAAGAGATTACTTCTTCTATGCAAAATGTATCTCATAAAACTAGTGAAGTTATTGCTCAAAGTGAAGAGATTAAAAATGTTACTTCTATAATAGGT
>NZ_JAKMQP010000037.1:0-712 GCF_025771615.1 Campylobacter sp. IFREMER_LSEM_CL292 | reverse complement strand
ATTATATGAAGACAATAACAAGTAAAATAGAGTTTGCTGCAGATAAAATTAAGCTTTATCAAAGAGAATTAAAATTTGAAGGGGATAAAACAATATACACCGAAGAAAAAGCACAAGCCAATATCACGCTAAAAGATGGTAAAAAGGGTGCTAAAGTAGAATGGAATATAAGTGGAGACGCCACTTTAAATGATCATGATACAACATTTAATTCTAGTGGTAAAGCTAAAGCAACTATTACTTCCAAAGCTCCATTTAAAGATAACCCTGTAATTAATGTAAATACTATTGGACAAAGTGTTAGCACTACTATTACTTATGTAGATAAAGAATATATTCCTAGTATTATTTATCCTAGCTATAAGGGTTATAAGCAAACCATAGAATTAAATCAAGATTTTCATCTTGAGGTAAGTAATTTAATCCCGAATACAGAAATTGAAATATATCATGATTTTTTATCAGCAGCTAAACCAAAGCAAGATCATGTTAGAGTAAATTCAAATGGTAAGGCTATTTTGGAATTTTATGGAGTATGGAATCCATTGTATAGTAATTTCAATATTCAATTTAAATATATGAAAACAAAAAATAAGTCAGCGGATTTTTTTACAGATGAAATTTATATATATAAACAGCTTACCTTGATTATAGATAAGAATTCCTTTAATGCTCAAGAAGGAGAAGAGGCACACGCAATATTAAAAGGTGG
>NZ_JAKMQP010000036.1:0-721 GCF_025771615.1 Campylobacter sp. IFREMER_LSEM_CL292 | reverse complement strand
AGTAAAAAAATATATTGTAATATGGAAAAACCAAAAATAGAGGCAATAACCATTCTCCAAAAATATAATTTTATTAAATCTTGTAAAATAACGCAAAAAGAATGGCTGGAAAAAACTTTAAAGTGCAATATACAATCTTTTTGGTTTGGATGGCATGGTATGATCAATTTTAATTTTTTAAAAAATATAAAATTAAAATTTTTTGATTATATTGTGCATGAAGATAATCATTTTGGTCCATTGTTATTTTTTTGCTCTCAAAATATATATGTAATGCTAGATAAAATTTACATACATAGGATGAGACCTAATAGTATTATGGATTATAGACAGTTAGATATAATTTCTACTCCGCAATTTGTAAATGATTTTTTTTCTTTTTTAGAAACACAAAATACCTATGAAGTAAAAATGACCCATAGGTATATAAGTTTATTTTTAATTGCCTTTGATTTGCTAAATTTTATTAGAAATACTGAAATTCCCAATAAGTATCTTTTCTATAAAATATTTTCTTCGCGTCTTAAACAATGGCAAATGTCTTTAATGGAAACTCCTTATAAAAAAGAAATAATCGCGAAAATAATCTCTCAAATTTATAAAAAACAAACTAATATCGTTTTTTATAAAGAGTGTATAGAATTGTATCAAGAATTAATACTACAAAAGAATACTCGTATCCAAAATCTTACAGATGCTTTGGCAAAAAATAAAGAATTAG
>NZ_JAKMQP010000035.1:0-747 GCF_025771615.1 Campylobacter sp. IFREMER_LSEM_CL292 | reverse complement strand
AGTTTCCAAACATTAACTATCAAAGAGCATAATTACATTTGTAAAAGCAAACATTCATAGATAACTCCTTAGTTTTTAAAGATCTAGTTTCAAACTAGATCTTTAAAGATAATTCAATCTATAAATACAACCCTTTAATATATTTTTATCGTTTTTATTTACTTTAAGAATTCTTATATAAAACTATGCTATAATACAAGCCATAGTTTTAATTTTAATAAGGAGAATTCTCATGAAACTAGTTAAACTTAGTTTAGTAGCAGCTTTAGCTGCAGGTGCTTTTTCAGCAGCTAACGCTGTTTCACTTGAAGAAGCTATAAAAGATGTTGATGTATCAGGAATGTTCAGATATAGATTTGAATCTGATAGAAAAGATATTGGTAACACAATTGTAGATGGTTATAACAACTCTAAAGAAAACAAACACAGATTTAAATCTCAATTAAATTTCAAAGCAGCTTTAGATGATAACTTCAAAGCTTTTGTTCAATTCCAATACAGCACAAATGAAGCTGGTTTTGGTACAGGCAATCAAACAGTTACAAATAAAACTTTCAATGTTCAACAAGCTTACTTAGAATACACTAATGAAGCTTATGCTACAAGCGTAACTTTTGGTAAAATGGAAGTTGGTTCTATTTGGACTGATGATTTAGTAGGAACAGGAGCTAAAGTAGTAAACACTTCTATTGAAGGTTTAACTTTTGCAGGTTATTGGTTTGATAGCTTTAATGCTGAAGATGATGG
>NZ_JAKMQP010000034.1:0-883 GCF_025771615.1 Campylobacter sp. IFREMER_LSEM_CL292 | reverse complement strand
GTTCAATACAATTGGATTGATATAATCTAATTCCAAACTTAATTGAATAATATTATATTTTTTTAACAAACTACCATAAATATTATCTTTGTAAAAAAAGTTTTTTTCCAAGCCCCAAGTTCTCCACATTTCTGCAAATAAATGCAAAAATGGCTGAGAGTCATCAAATTCTAATTTATTTACAAAATCTCTTGCTTTCATCCAAGAAATTTGACAAGTTTTCTCAAAACTCCAAGCATATTTTTGTAAACTATATTTTTTCACCTGTTCTGCTAAAAACCAAGGTCCAATAACTCCCCATTTAATTAATTTTTTATTATTTATAATTTGATCTGCTTCATAGATTAATTTTTTTCCAAATTCGCTACCTTTTGGAAATTTCAAAAACGATGTAGTAATTCTTGGCTTTGTTTCATCGTTATTTATTTCTTGTGAAAATATATAATTTTGAGATATATCTATATAATTTAAACAGATCATATCAAGATCCACCCATACACCACCTCGCTTGTATAACATATTAAACCTAAAATAATCACTAAAAGCAGCTACTCCAGCACCTCTATCATCACTAAAATATCTTTCAAAAGAAATAATTTCATTTGCATCTCTTAGTTCAAAATCATCAAACATATCATTCAACTTATTAAAAATAATATCATTTAAATTATAAGTATAGAGAATAAATCTATATCCATTATCTATAAAAGATTTGATGGATAAAATTTCCATCAAACCTATACCATCATATCCTTTCGGAATATACCAAAAACTGCTAACTTCTTGTTTAACCATAGAAACACCTCCCAGAAAACACTAAGAATACATTCACTATTATATCCTACCTCCATTTTCCTTAAATTCTCTCTTCAATCTCTTGACT
>NZ_JAKMQP010000033.1:0-1059 GCF_025771615.1 Campylobacter sp. IFREMER_LSEM_CL292 | reverse complement strand
TATGAAACTAGCTGCAATAACTGCAGTAATTTGAATATAGGCCATTTTCTTGCTAGATTCTTCTATGCTGTCTATATCTGTTACACTGCAGATAGTATCTGAATCTATTTTATCGCAAATAGATAATTTTTCTTTACCCATTTCATTAGTATAAAAAAATGCCTCGCCTGGTTTTGCTTTACTAAAAGCTTTAGCAACAATAGCAACATTTTTATTATCTTTGCCAAAATAGTTTTCATCGGTTGAAGCAAATGCAAACAATGCTTTATCAAAAACAAAAGATGAGCCTGGTAAATGTTTTAATCTATCTTCTAATTTCTTCACAGAAACATCGATAGCTAAAACCCCTATAAACTTACCATTTTTAGTTAAAGATATAGAATAGGTAAAAGTAGGAAGCCCCGTTGCTATATCTGTATAAATATCAGTTACATTCCAACCAGTTTTCTTTCTAGCTGCTATATAAAATTCTCTTGTAGTTGCATCATAATTTTGCTCTTTTCCATAAATTAAATAATTTACTCCTTTGGCATCGCTGTCTTTGTTACTTAAAACTAATTCCCCGTCAGGTTTTGCCAAATAAATAGCTTGATAATCGCCTATATCTTTTGCAGCTTTTAACTGAATTCCAACATCTTCTATTAATGTTTCTTCGTTGGCTAAAATTTCATATGGATGATGTAAAATACTTTGGGCAAATCTTTCTAATGCGCTTGAAGAGTTGTTGTAAAAATTTTGTGTTAAATTTTTTGCAGAAATAAGTTTATCTTGTTCTGCTTTTATAACTTCTTTAAACAGAGAGTCTTTTACAAAAACAAAAGTTATAATGCCTAAAATAAGTAGACAAAATATAGCAATAAAATTTGCTATGAGTGAGATTTTTATTTTCGCACTTTTCATTGGTTTTCCTTTTTATGTAAATTTGTAGTTATTTTTTTGAAAGTGAAAAAATTATCTCATAGGAGTATAAATTTAAAAAAACGATATATTAATAAAAAATTATCTATATAAATAATATTGGATAAATATAAATTTTATTAAAACACAATATAAAAAAAC
>NZ_JAKMQP010000032.1:0-1130 GCF_025771615.1 Campylobacter sp. IFREMER_LSEM_CL292 | reverse complement strand
CCCACTATTAGAAATACCAAACAAATATTAATTAATTAAAAATAAAAAAATTATTTTTTTAGGATAAAATACATCCTTTTTAAAAACACATAAAGGAGATACATTGTTTTCAAATTTAAAAATAGGGACCAAAATAGTTGGAGTTGTAATTTCCATAGTAATGCTAGGCATTATAATCTTAGCAAGTATTTTTTCCATACAAGCTTCAAATATCTTACACACTGAAGCAGATAAACTACTTCAAATTAATGCTTTTAGATATGCAAATATCGTCCGTGGAGCAACAGAAAGTGTTTATTCAACTTTACTAGGAGTAGAAGATACTATAAAAAATACTATTTCAAATGAAAATAGTATTGATGATACAGAAGTGCAAAATATTTTAGAAGGTGTGCTTGATTCAAATGAAAAAATTGCATATATGTATGTTCATTTTTTTAATACCCCAATCAATCAAAATACCAACCCAAAACTACTTACAAATCAGCATAAATTTTTAATGTTACTTCATAATACTTCTTTAAAAACAGAAGGCGGCGTGCAATTAGTTCAAGCATATGATGCATTTTTACAACAACAAAGTATTAATAATGCTATATCAACACAAAAAGAATCAATAGGAAAACCTCAAATTTTCAACATCAATGGTGAAGAAATTTTTGCATACAATATTGCAATTCCAATCTTTAAAAATGGAAATATTATAGGTGTAGTTGGAGCTTTAGGAAGTTTAACACATTTTAGAGGAGAGCTAACAGATCCAAAAAGAAGTATTTTCAAAGATGATCAAAGATTATTACTTGGTGCTGAGGGTCTAATAGCAGTTAGTCCTGTTTCCAAATTTACAGGAAAAAGTATTTCAGAAGCAAATCCTCATCCTAGTGCAAAAACATTAATACAATTACAAAAAGATAAAATAAATACTGTTTTTGACTTTACTCGCGCAAGCGATGGAAAGAAAAATAGAGCAGCAATAGCTACTTTTGATCTTTGGGATAACTCACAAGATGCTTGGTCTATTGTGACTATGGCTCCAGTTGATTCTATACAAATGCCTATTACAAAACTTATAACAACCATAGCATTTATATCTCTTTTTGTTATTTTAGTAATTGTAATAATAGTATTTG
>NZ_JAKMQP010000031.1:0-1131 GCF_025771615.1 Campylobacter sp. IFREMER_LSEM_CL292 | reverse complement strand
TAAATACTATTAAAGCAATAGCTAAAACTACGAAAAGAGATAGTATAATTATAGTTGCTATTAATTTTTCTATAGGCATTTGTATCGAGCCAACTGGAGCCATAGTCACAATAGACCAATAATCATCAGCACCATCCCATACATCAAAGTTTGCTATCGCTGCTCTATTTGCATTTCCTGTAGAAGCTGGTGTGAAGTCAAATAGAGTATTAGTTTGATTTTTTTGTAAATCAATTAATAAATTCGCACTAGGATGCGGGTTGATTTGAGTAATATTTTTGCCTATAAATTCGGTTGCAGGGCTAACTGCTATTAGACCATTTTTGCCTAATAATAATCTTTGATCGTCTTTAAAAACACTTCTTTCAGGATTTGTAAGCTCATGTTGAAGTTGTGTTAAACTTCCTAAAGCCCCTATAACCCCTATGATTTCTCCTTTTCTTACTATAGGCACAGCAATATTATAAGCTAGAATTTCTTCATTGTTGATGGTAAAATTTTGAGGTCGGCCTATTGATTCTTTTCTATTTTTTATTGCATTTTCAACGCTTTGCTGATTTAAAATAACATCTTCTGCTTGGACTAATTGTACACCACCTTTTTCTCTTAAAGAAGTGTCGTGCAGTAGCATTAAAAATTTATTTGATTGTGTTAAAAGTTTAGGGTTAATGTCATTATATTTGGAAGTATCAAGAATATGCACATAAATATATGCTATCCAGCCATTAGAATCTAAAGCTCCTTCTAAAATATTTTTAATTCTGCGTTCTTCTATTGTGTCTTGTTCTGCGATGATGCTATCAATGGTGTTTTCTGCACCCATTAGTGTTGAATGTACACTTTCTGTTGCTCCACGGACGATATTTGCATATCTAAAAGCACTTGTTTGAAGTAATTTATCTGCTTCAGTGTGTAAGATATTTGAAGATTGCATAGCAATTACACTTGCTAAAATTCCAATACCTAAGACTATAATTGCAATTACAACAGCAACTATTTTGGTCCCTATTTTTAAATTTGAAAACAATGTATCTCCTTTAATTTATATGTTTAAATTATTAAGATATATTTTATCTTAAGTATAATTATTTTTTAATTAATTAATATTTGTTTGGTATTTCTAATAGTGGA
>NZ_JAKMQP010000030.1:0-1141 GCF_025771615.1 Campylobacter sp. IFREMER_LSEM_CL292 | reverse complement strand
TTGGATTTTTTGAAGTGGAGAAAGATTATAATTAATCATAAATCTTATAATTACAAGAGCAATTACCAAGCTTATAACACCAATAATGATTTGTTGTATTAAAGCTTTATTTACCGGGTCTTTATAGATTTTTTCATCTGCAATCACACAAACATTATATCCTGTTGAAGATTTCTGACAAATCACAGCCTTGCGAGGAGCATTTCCATCTTCAATTAACATTGGTGAGCTTGAAAGAAGTCCTGATTTTCCTTCAGGTGTTGAAAGATATGATTTTACTATATTTTGACTTAATTCATTTTTTGTTAATAATGCCTCAGAAGATTCATGAAAAAGTATAGTTCCATCATTATCTAAAACCACAGTATATCCGCTTTGTGACCTTCCCATTGATAATACATTATCTGAAAAAGTATTTAAATCATAATTTCCACCTACTGCACCTATAAATTTACCATTAACAACTATAGGATATGAAAAAGATAAAGAAGGAGCTTTTAAGCTAGGGGCAATATAAGGCTTTGATATTACAACTTTGTTTTCTCCAGAAGCAACACTTGTGTACCAACTTCTTGTTCTAGGATCATAGCCATCAGATGGCATTTGATGGTTTCCATTTGATCTAATCATTGCACCATTGTGTGCAAGTCCTACATATAGCACATCAAAACGACTAGCTTCTTTTGCAACTTTAACCATAGTGTAAATTTCTTCTAAACTCGCATTAGGATTTTTTTGCAATTCAGAGGCGACAGATCTAATAGCATCGCTTCTTGAAGCAGTGTAGTCATCAAAATTCTTTAAAACATCTTGCATTGTTTTAACTTGTATATCATTGATGAGTTTTTGAACATCATGCTTTACTTCGGCATAATTAAATGCATTTGCTATAAATAAAATAGCTATAATTGCTAAAAAAACAAAAAAAGTTAATTTTCCCGTTAAACTTCTTGTAATGTTTTTCATAATGAATTATCCTTGTTTAAAAATTGTAAATTTTAAGGGAAAAATTATCTTGTATTATTTTTAATAAAAAAATGCATTATTTAAATATAAAAAAACTATTTTTTAATAAAAAAATTATAAAAAATAACAATCACATCCAATCAAAATCACCAACCCCAGCTTAGCAATTAACACT